>JAAFJK010000403.1 GCA_013298105.1 Cytophagales bacterium | reverse complement strand
TGTATGCAGATGTTTTTGGGCGTTTGTATGGGTTGGAAACAATAGGGCTTCGTTATTTCAATGTCTTTGGACCTCGCCAAAGTCCCAAAGGCGCGTATGCGGCAGTGATTCCGCTTTTTATAGAAGGTATTTTGCAAAATAAACCGCCTACCATCAATGGAAAAGGCGAACAAACGCGCGATTTTACTTTTGTAGCAAATGCAGTACAAGCAAATATCCTTGCCTGCCTAACCGAAAATACGGAAGCCGTTGGACAAATATTCAATGTAGCGTGTGGCGACAGAACTTCGCTGAATGAGCTGTACCAGCTTTTGCGCGAATTGGCAGGAAGCACACTTCAGCCCCTTTATGGCGAGGCACGTACAGGCGATATTCAAGATAGTTTGGCAGATATTAGTAAGATTCAAACGCACCTTGCCTACGCGCCCATTACCCGCATACGCGAAGGATTGCTACACACTATAGCATGGTTTCGTGGTATGATATAATAAATTTTGTAATTTTGCGTTTTATCACAACAGCTAACTCCTATTAAAAGTTGAAAAAAATATTTTTGAAATTGCCTAAATGGTTGCGGTATATGGTGGGGAGTGTACTTTTTTTGATAGTTATAGGCATCTTTAGTATGATATTTTCCTATACTTTGATAGAATGGTACGCTTCCTCGTGGGTGTTTGATGACATTCAAAAAATACCACACAATCGAGTAGCCCTTGTACTTGGTACAAGCAGGCGCATGGCAGACGGTACGCCCAACTTATACTTCAAATACCGAATCAAAGCGGCAGTAGCCCTCTACAACGAGCAAAAAATAGATTTCTTCTTGGTAAGTGGCGACAATAGTCTTACCTACTACAACGAGCCTATGGACATGAAAAAAGCCCTCATGGACGCGGGAATACCTGAAAAGATAATTTTTTTGGATTATGCAGGCTTTCGCACTTTAGACTCTGTAGTCAGGGCGCATAAAGTGTTTGGGCAAAGTAGATATACGGTAGTTTCTCAACCTTTTCACAACAAACGTGCTATTTTTATAGCGCGACAGTATGGTATTCAAGCCATAGCCTACAATGCCCAAGATGTGAGTGCGCAAATAGGTCTAAAAACCCAAATCAGAGAGATTTTTGCGCGTGTGAATGTCTTTTTGGATTTGTATATCTTATTCACTAAACCCAAGTTTTTGGGCGAAGCGGTAAAGATTTTTTGAACTGCTCCACATAGGCAAAATAACAAAAAACTTGCCTACCGCTACTATAGCGGGCAGGCAAGGCAAAATTAAAATTACAACAAACGAAACCCAATTACCAACTGACCTGTAGTAACTCTTTTGCCGTTGTCGGTGTTCGGAATTTGTTTAGGTCTATTCATAAAATCGGAAATCATGTTGTATGCTACTTTTGCGCGTTTAGTTTTCGCATTAGCTCCTCTATTATTTTATCTTTTTCGGCTAATTCTTTTTGATATTTTCGCTCCTTCTCCTCAAACATAGCATTTACAGTACGCCAAGCCTCTTGTTCTATTTCTATTTTTTTGCGTTCTTTTGGGTTTGTTCCCACATAGTGCAGAATTTCGGTTATTGTTTTTACTTCCTCCAAGTCTGGATCGTGCGCATAATCTTTTGTAATTTCTTTGTCGTCTGTGAAATTACGTTGCTCAAAAACACTCAAAAGTTTATCCAAACGAGTTTGGTAACGGTCTGTTATACGTTCTACTTGCACTACAAAACAATCGTGGGTGAGTTTTTCTACAAACTCACTTTTTTGAGTAAGCATAGTTTTGTTGATGAGATCAATGTAATCACGCTTAACTCTGATACAAGGGCTTATTATTTCAGGGAGTTTAAAGCCTAAAATATAAATGGTTGTAATAGGCAAAACAACATTTTCGTTATTAATTTTGTCCTCTTTTTTGTATTGTTCTGCTAAATAGTTACGAAAACGCATCAAATCAATAGGATTTTTTGCTTTTTGAATTTCTATTAGCACTTTTTTGTACTCTCCTGCATCTGTCTTGATTGTAGCAATAAAATCAAGACGGAATACAGCCAAACCTGCAAGTTTGTCTGTATAAGTAAATTCTTGGGGTTTTACTTCAATGGTTTCTATAGTTTGTTCTAAAAGTGTAGCAATGAAAAACTTAGCGACTTTTTCATTCTCCATTAGTCGTTTGAAAACTACATCATAAATAGGATTGGCAATAATCATTTTTTTGAGCTTTAATGTGCCGCAATTTACAAATTATTTAGCTAATTTTCTAATTTAGCAAATTATTTTTTGCTCCATTTGTTTGAGTTTATTCATAAAATAGAAGATAAGATAAGGAACGAGTAGAAAATAACGGTTGTCTGACAATTTTTGTGGAGAGGAAACAGAGCGAACCACGAGATTGTTTGCTTTGCTCACAAGGACAAACTCGGCACTTCCACAAAAATTGTCAGACAACCAAAAAAACTTGCCTACCACTACTATAGCGGGCAGGCAAGGCAAAATTAAAATTACAACAAACGAAACCCAATTACCAACTGACCTGTAGTAACTCTTTGGCTTGAGAGTGCGATATTGTTGCGGGTGGGTGAGCCTGGAGCTTGGTCATAAAGATTGCTTAAGTTTTGTTGCAAGCGAAGGTCAAGGCTCAGTCTTGTACCAAAATCAAGTCCCAAACCACCCTGCAAACCCGCCTGAAAAGCGTTTACCTGCTCTTTTACATCTTCTTGCTCAGAGAGCGTAACAGACTGTTGTGTGCCTGTAGTGATGCGCTGTGTATAGATTTCTTTAGCCTGCAAAATACCTGAAAGTACCCCGCCTGCATTGAGTCTGATGCCCACTTTGCCCAAGTTTAGCTTAAAGCCCAAAGACACAGGAAATTCCAAATTTGTAAGGCTCAAAGAACGACTATCGTCGAAGGTACTGCCCACAGGTGGACTCACTGCATTGCCTGCAGGCGTGTTTGCATTGGGTACGATTTGATAGCTGAAACCGCCATTTTGTTGGGCTATATTTAGTTCAGGTTGGATAAAAAATCCTGTAATGGGCATACGCAAACGCACCCAAAGCCCGCCCGAATAACCTAACTTCATGTTGTCTTTATTGGCATTGAACTGGGCGTTGTTGGTAGGCAAGTTGCCCACCCAACTACCATTTACTACTGCCCTGATACCAAGTTGAAGCACTTTATCCTCATCTAACTGAGCCTGTGCAGGGGCATAAAAACAAGCACCCAACAAAAAAGAGAAAAGAATTTTTTTCATATTTTCAAAAGTAGAATTAGTTTTTTTATGTTTAGACTATAAACGCACTGTAAGCAAAATTAGCATATTTTTGAATAAATTATTTTTTTTCTTTTGAAGTTTCAAAAAAACTACCTACCTTTGCGAGTTCATAATTTATACGAGTAAATTAATCACCTCCTAAGCAATATGTACTTAGATACAGACGAGAAGAAAGAAATCTTCGCTAAACACTCTCCAGACAAAACTGCCAAAGATACAGGTTCGTCTGAATCCCAAATAGCGTTGTTCACAGCACGTATTACGCACCTTACCCAACACCTCAAAATAAACAAACACGACTACCACAGCCGCGTAGGTTTGATGAGATTGGTAGGTAAGCGTAGAAAAATGCTTGACTACCTCCAACGCAAAGACATCAATCGTTATCGTGCTATCATTGCAGAATTAGGTATCCGCAAGTAGATTTTACGATTGTTGGTTCATGAATTTTGAAGTACGATTTACGATTTATGATTTTTATCATAAGTCGAAAATCGTATTTTTTGTATTGTTACTAATATTATGCAAACACTTACCTTCATTAGTCAGGCAGATTATCTTCAACAAGAAGCTACAACGCACACAAAGCATGAATACCATGCAGGCGAGATAGTCAGCATGGCAGGAGCGCAACTCTCACATAATCGCATTGTCCGCAACGTGATTAGCCTTTTGGATAATTGTTTGCAAGGTACAAATTGTGAAGTATTACCAAGTGATATGTTGCTGAAACTTGAGGCGTGTGATGCGTATGTCTATCCTGATATTACCATAGTTTGTGAAAATGTATTGTTAGATGATGAGCGCAGGCAAGGGCTTGATGTACTCCTAAATCCAATGGTAGTGATAGAGGTTACTTCGGCTTCTACAGCACTTTTTGACAGAACTAAGAAGATGGAATGTTATCTCCTCCTTGCCTGCCTGCGCCAATATGTACTGATAGATAGCGAAACCTTAGATGTCATTACTTATACGAAAGACCTTCAAAATCAATGGATTATGCAGTATTTCAACCACAAAACCGACAAAGTACATATAGGAGATTGTGAACTTCTTTTGGCGGATATATACAGAAAAGTAGTATTTTAAAAAGCCCCCTGCCCCGAAGGGGAGAATCCGATATTCTGCCCTTTGAGGCAGGAGGCTATAAAAACGTAAATTTAAAATCGTAAATAAAACGATGTTCAACATATTCAAAAAAACCATTACCCTGCAAGACGGGCGCGAAATAACGCTCGAAACAGGGAAACTTGCCCGCCAAGCTGACGCATCAGTCGTAGTGCGTATGGGCAACACAGTACTCCTCGCTACTGTAGTATCGATGAAAGATGCCAAAGAAGGCGTGGATTTTATGCCACTTTCGGTAGATTATCAAGAAAAATTTGCCTCTACAGGGCGTATTCCTGGTAGCTTTCAAAAGCGTGAAGGCAGACTTTCTGATTACGAAATCCTGATAAGCCGATTGGTGGACAGGGCTTTGCGTCCACTTTTTCCTGATGACTATCATGCAGATACGCAGGTAAATATTTTCTTGCTCTCAGGCGATACCAGCTTTCCGCCTGATTGTTTGGCAGGTTTGGCGGCTTCTACAGCTATAGCTATTTCAGATATTCCTTTTGAGTCGCCTATCTCTGAAGTGCGTGTGGGGCGCGTAGATGGTAAGTTTATCATCAATCCGAACTTTGCGCAAATGGCACAATCTGACCTCGACATCATGGTGGGTGCAAGTGCGGAGAATATACTCATGGTAGAAGGTGAGATGAAACTCATCACAGAAGCTGATATGCTCGAAGCCATCAAATTCGGACATGAAGAAATCAAAAAACATTGCCAAATACAGCTTGAGCTGGCGCAAGAAATGGGCAAAACCGAAAAACGCGCCTATACCCACGAAAACAATGACGAGGCACTCAAAGAGCGTATGCACGCAGAACTTTTTGACCAACTCTATGAAGTAGCCAAAAGCAAACTGAATAACAAAGACAAACGCAGTGAGTCATTCGCGGCTATCAAAGACGCTTTCAAAGAAAAAATAACTGCAGAATTGGCAGAAGGTGCAAAATTCCCCACGTATGAATTTGCACGTTATTTCTCCTCTTTGAAGAAAAAAGCCTGCCGAAAAGCTACCCTCAAAGAACAATACCGCTTAGATGGGCGTGCCTACAACCAAATCAGGGCTATAGAGTGCGAAGTAAGTTACTTGCCTGCCCCACACGGCTCTGCCCTATTCACAAGAGGCGAAACACAATCACTCACGACCGTAACACTTGGTACAAAGCTCGACGAGCAAATCATAGATGGTGCGATAGTAAATAAATTTGCTAAATTTTTGTTGCATTACAATTTCCCTTCTTTCTCTACAGGCGAAGTAAAACCCAACAGAGGTCCTGGTCGCAGAGAAATCGGACATGGCAATTTGGCGTTTCGCGCCCTACAGCCTGTGATGCCTCCTGAAGAAGTCTATCCTTATACCATTCGCGTAGTTTCGGATATTTTAGAATCCAATGGCTCGTCTTCTATGGCTACCGTATGCGCAGGAACACTTGCACT
>JAAFJK010000503.1:3697-4275 GCA_013298105.1 Cytophagales bacterium | reverse complement strand
ACTTCAAAAACCTCAAAAAGAAGGTAACAGGCAAGGAAAGCGTTTTGAAAAACAAAGATTTCGAAAACTTCCTAACCGAACTCCTCGAAAAATCGCCCGAACTCCAAACCCTCAAAAATTGGCTCACTGAACTCAAACAAAAAGCCTTGCCTACCTATCCACAAGAGTAGTTTTTGCTAAAATTTTGCATAACTTTGCGTATGAATATACTTGCCTCCCTGAAAGAACTTACTGAAGCCAAACAAGCAGTTTTTCAAGAACTGTTTGAACTTTGTGCACTTTATACAGAACTCGAACATGAGGCGACTGTAGAACGCTTAGAACTTTGTTATGATTCTGAAGGAACATATACCTACAGTCTGCATGAAGAAAAAATAGCCCTTTTGAGTGAAAAACTGAAAGAAATAGAGAGTTTACTTTTCGCGCCTACTCAAACCTTAAGGGAAGCAGTACAAGAACTCAAGGCACAACGTTGGGAAGACTTAAGAAAACAAACCCAAGAATATGGACAAAATATCGAAAAATGATTTCAAACAAGCACGTCTTGATAATTTGTTACAACGCGCTGAAGCTATTTT
>JAAFJK010000503.1:0-3687 GCA_013298105.1 Cytophagales bacterium | reverse complement strand
GAAAAAATGGAAATCGTAACAGAGAAATCAAATACGCTGTCTGAAAACATCAAACAAAGTTTTAAGCAATAACCTTTTAGAGTACAAAAAATCGTACATCTAAAATCCAAAAATCGTAAATCCAAAATGTCCGAATTACTTGAAATCTGGGGAGCGCGAGAGCATAACCTCAAAAATATAGATGTTACCATTCCACGCCACCAACTTGTCGTGCTGACAGGCGTAAGTGGCAGTGGCAAATCTTCCCTTGCCTTCGACACCATCTATGCCGAAGGGCAAAGACGCTACATGGAAAGTTTTTCTGCGTATGCACGCTCTTTCATTGGTGGCATGGAACGTCCCGCAGTTGATAAAATCAACGGACTTAGCCCTGTCATAGCGATTGAACAAAAAACCACTTCGCGCAATCCACGCTCTACAGTAGGCACTGTTACAGAAATTTACGACTTTTTGCGCGTGCTTTTTGCGCGGGCAGGCGAGGCATTTTCTTATGTAACAGGCGAGCGCATGGTCAAGCAATCTGAAGACCAAGTGATTGATAAAATCCTTGAGCAATTCGATGAACAGCCTATTTCTATCCTCGCGCCTATAGTAGTACGCAGGAAAGGACATTACCGCGAACTTTTTGCTGAACTCTTGAAAAAAGGCTATACTAAAGTCCGTGTTGATGGCGAAATGCAAGAAATTGTACCCAAAATGCAACTCGACCGCTACCATACGCATGACATTGATTTGGTGGTAGATAGGATTCAAGTGCGTGCTTCAGACCGCTACCGATTGGCGCAATCTGTCGCTATAGCTATGAAAGAAGGCAGTGGTTTGATGATGGTTTCAGTAAAGAACCTCCCCCAAACCCCCTCCATGCTGGAGGGGGCTTCTAAAAAGAAGCCTCTCCAAAATGGAGAGGTATCGAAAAAACCCCCTCTCCAAAATGGAGAGGGGGCAGGGGGAGAGGTTTCTGACATGATTTTCTACTTCTCCAAAATGCTTGTCTGCCCCACTTCGGGCATTTCGTACAGCGACCCCGCGCCCAATAGCTTTTCTTTCAACTCGCCTGTAGGTTGGTGTCCTACGTGCAAAGGCTTGGGAGCAATAGAAGAAATCACAGAAGAATCGGTAATGCCTGACAAGAAGTTAAGCATCAGTAGAGGCGGAATCGCGCCACTTGGAGAGTACAGAGATGTTTGGATTTTTTATCAAGTAGAAGCTATTTTGAAAAAACACAAATTCAGCCTTACTACCCCTATAGAAAAATTGCCTAAAGAAGTTTTGGACGAGGTTTTGTATGGTGCAGATGAACCTATAACGGTTGCTTCTTCTAAATACCAAAAAGAGTACACGCTCCAATACGAAGGCGTTATCAATTACCTAAAACGCCACCACGACGAGGGAGGCGAGAAAATACAGGAAAGCATACAAGATTTTATTACCGTAAAATCTTGCCCTGACTGTCATGGCGCAAGGCTTAAGACTGAATCGTTGCATTTCAAAGTTGATAATCAAAATATTTCGGAACTTGCTGTAAAGAATCTTCGTGAACTCGGCACGTGGCTTGATGACTTAGAAACTCGCCTAACAGACAGACAAAGGGCTATAGCTTCGAACCTATTGGTAGAAATCCGCAAGCGTGTGAAGCTCATGCTCGACATTGGGTTGGATTATTTGAGCCTCGACAGACCACTCAAAACACTTTCGGGAGGCGAGGCGCAACGTATTCGCTTGGCTACCCAAATAGGCACGCAACTTGTGGGCGTGTTGTATATCCTTGATGAACCCAGCATCGGGCTTCATGCACGCGACAATGTGAAACTCATTCAATCTTTGAAAGACTTACGCGATTTGGGCAATTCGGTTATCGTGGTAGAACACGATAAGGAAATGATGCTTGAGTGCGACCATATTCTGGACATAGGCAAGGGCGCGGGCATACATGGAGGTCGCGTAGTGGCACAAGGCACGCCTCAAGAATTTATTGCCCAAAACAGCACTACAGCGCAATATTTAGCGAATATCCAACGCATCGAAGTTCCCGCAGTCCGCAGGCAAGGCAATGGAAAAATGCTCTCTATAGTGGAGGCTTCAGGCAACAACCTCAAAAACGTAACCCTCGAAATTCCATTAGGCAAGATGATTTCTGTAACAGGTGTTTCGGGCAGTGGCAAATCTACGCTTATTCACGATACGCTTTTTCCTATCTTGAATCAGCATTTTTTCCGCGCCAAACGTCAGCCCCTTGCCTACCAAAAAATAGAGGGTTTGGAAAATATAGACAAAGTAATAGAGGTCGACCAATCGCCTATAGGACGCACACCGCGCTCTAATCCTGCTACATACGTGGGGTTTTTCACAGAAATACGCAATCTTTTTGCACAACTGCCTGAATCGAAAATTAGAGGCTACAAAGCAGGACGTTTTTCGTTCAATGTCAAGGGTGGAAGATGCGAGGAGTGCAAAGGTGGTGGCATGAAATTGATAGAAATGGAATTCTTGCCTGATGTGCATATAGAGTGCGAAGCGTGCAAAGGCAAACGCTACAACCGCGAAACATTGGAGGTAAGATTTAAGAGCAAATCTATTGCTGATGTGCTGAACCTGACTGTAGAACAAGCGGTAGAATTTTTTGAAAATCAACCGCTTATCCGCAAAAAAATACAGGTATTGCAAGATGTGGGCTTGGGTTATCTCACGTTGGGGCAATCTGCTACTACGCTTTCGGGAGGCGAGGCACAGCGCGTAAAATTGGCTACTGAACTTTCGCGTGTCAGCACAGGCAAGACGCTTTACATTTTGGACGAACCCACTACAGGCTTGCATTTCGAAGATGTGCGTGTGCTTTTGGGTGTGCTGAATAAATTGGTGGAAAAAGGCAATACGATGCTTATCATAGAACACAACATGGACGTGATAAAGGTCAGCGACCACGTAATTGATTTGGGTCCTGATGGCGGTGGACGTGGAGGCGAGATTATCTTTACAGGCACTCCCGAAGCCTTAGCTGAATTCGAAGGCGGTTTTACAGGGAAGTTTTTGAAGATGGAGTTGGAGGGATAAAAACAAAGCGCACCCGAAAAGTGCGCTTTTTTATTTATGAGTAGCCAATTTTTTTAGCTGTTCGGATAAACCATTTTCAAACAATTTTTTTGCTCTTTCGAGTTTCTCCTTGCCTACTTCGCCACTTTTCAAGGCTTTTATTATCAATGCTTTGTCTTCTTGCGATAAGCTATTTTCTTGCATTGTATCATTTTGTTTTGTTTCCATTAGTTTTCTATGGGGTTTTGAAAGTACACTATTTTAGTTATTTTCCCATTCTTGCCTACGCTTGTGAAGTAATAAGCCAAATTAGGCTCTAACTCATCGAAAGGATAGTTTTCTTTGTTCATAGATGTTTACTTCAGCTTTTCTATCAGTTTTTGTTGAGATTTTTGTAATTCTTCTATTTGCTTCTAAAGGCTCGCTACTTACTTCTCGTATTTGGCTCTTTCACAGAGTTTTCTATATGAGTTGCAAATATAAATATTTTTTGGTTTTTCAGAATTTTTGTGTAACTTTGTTATGGTGTTATAGGCAAGTTTTTGAAGATGGAGTTGGGTGGGTAGGGTTTATGACTTGCCTGCCACGCGGGTAGGCAAGACGTTTTGCTTTTGTGATAGAATATTCGTAATTTTGTAGCGGTTTCAGTGTGGTTGG
>JAAFJK010000725.1 GCA_013298105.1 Cytophagales bacterium | reverse complement strand
ACTTACCTGAAAAGAGAACTTAACAGCTCTGCCTGCCCCAAAGGGGAGAATTATCTCCAATTTTCGCCTATTTTAGTGTTTTGGTAGGCAAGTTTAAATGCAAACTTACACAAAAACTCCCCTTTGGGGCTGGGGGCTGAATAGTTACCATAATTCAACCTTGCCTGCCTACAGCACGTAGGGCAGGCAAGGTTGGGGAAATTACCACGCAAATAGTGGGAAGTTTTGCATAAAATCATTGATGTCTTTTTTGACAGCCAGCAAAGCATTGTCATCTGCATTTTGCATCAAAGCGGTATCAATCCAATCTGCCACTTTTTCCATATCTGTAGCCTTTAGTCCACGCGAGGTAAGCGCGGACGTGCCTAAGCGCATACCTGAAGTTACGAAGGGCGATTTATCATCAAAAGGCACTGCATTTTTGTTGATAGTGATGTCCGCTTTGATGAGTGTTTCTTGCGCCAACTTGCCTGTAAGATTTTTAGAACGTAAATCAATGAGCATCAAGTGATTGTCTGTACCACCTGATATGATTTGATAACCGCGCGAAGTTATACCTTTGGCGAGTGCCTGTGCGTTCTCTTGCACTTGCCTACCGTAGGCAAGGAAGGAATCCTCAAGAGCCTCTCCATACGCAATGGCTTTGGCGGCAATGATGTGTTCAAGCGGTCCGCCTTGCGTACCAGGGAACACCGCAGAATCAAAAAGCTCAGAAAGCATACGCAGTTGCCCTTTAGGATTTTTAATACCAAAAGGATTTTCAATGTCATGGCGAAGCATAATCATGCCCCCGCGCGGTCCGCGCAATGTCTTGTGGGTAGTAGTCGTAACGACATGGCAATGCGCCAAAGGGTCATTCAAAAGTCCCTTAGCTATCAAGCCAGAAGGGTGCGCAATATCTGCCATCAGCAATGCGCCCACGCTGTCGGCTATTTCGCGCAGACGCGCATAATCCCAATCACGAGAATAAGCAGAGGCACCACAAATCAATAACTTGGGTTTTTCACGTGCGGCAGTTTCGGCTACTTTATTCCAATCAATCAAACCTGTTTCGCGCTCTACCCCATAAAAAGAAGGTTGGTAAAGTTTGCCTGAAAAGTTTACAGGCGAGCCATGCGTAAGGTGTCCGCCATGTGCGAGGTCAAAACCCAGTATTTTATCTCCAGGTTGTAAGAGTGCGAGCATTACCGCCGCATTTGCTTGTGCGCCAGAGTGAGGCTGGACATTAGCCCAAGTAGCTTTGAAAAGCTCTTTGGCGCGGTCTATCGCAAGCTGTTCTATCTCATCTACTATTTCACAGCCTCCATAGTAGCGTTTGGCAGGCAAGCCTTCCGCGTATTTGTTGGTAAGGACACTTCCAGCGGCACGCATGACTTGCTCTGAAACAAAATTCTCAGAAGCTATCAGCTCTATGCCATGCGTTTGGCGTATTCTTTCACGCTCAATAAGGTCGAATATGATTTGGTCTTGTTTCATACTGCAAAGATAGCTTTTTTAAATAAAAACATAGAACATTTACCAAGAAACGTCTATCAAGAAACATTTATTAGCTCAAGCGATAAATGAAAAGGAATTTGTTTTGTAATAAGACTTCGAAAAACCCGCAACCTTTGGTTGTGGGCTTTTTTTATATTCTATTGCCTCTCGAAGCACCAACATTCCCTTTCGAAGTACCAACATTGCCTCTCAAAGTACCAGCGTTGCCTCTCGAAGTATCAACGTTGTCTCTCAAAGTACTAACGTTGTCAGTTTTAGAGGCATTGTTGCCTTTCAAAATATCAACGTTGCCTCTCAAAGTATCAACGTTGTCAGTTTTAGAGGCATTGTTGCCTCTCAAAGTATCAACGTTGTCAGTTTTAGAGGTATTGTTGCCTCTTAAAGTACCAACGCTGTCAGTTTTACTGACAAGTTGTCATATTTTTAATGCTCAATAGAATAAAGTTTTAAACCTTATTTTATTGAGCATTAAAAATAGGCAAAATGATTAAGACTTTTTGCGTGTTTTACTGGGAAAGCGCACTTGTAAATCATTGTAAATCTCTTGCGCACCTGCCACATTGAGTTTTGCACCTACTTTGACAGATTGATAAAAAGCAAGCGCAGATGGGGTGCAACTTGGATTTGTAGAAAGTTTTTGTAAGATTTGAAAAAGTGATTGGTTTGTCGTATTTTTAAGTTTCTGAATCAAAAATATATGACAACTCCAATCACTGTTGCAAATATAGTAGAAGT
>JAAFJK010000224.1 GCA_013298105.1 Cytophagales bacterium | reverse complement strand
TTGCGCCTTACCTAAACTCAAAATATCGCACAAAATCTTTATCACCTTATTTTCTACTCGTTCCTTACTTCTACAAGTTGAAACATTTGGCTGCTATTTTCGGCTACTTTCTTGGCATTTGCGCCTGCCATTATATTTGGCACAACCGCAAAATCTATGGTATGCGCTCCCGAAATCACTTTCAGCGCATCTGTTTTTATTTTTATGCGGACGGTTTTCTCCTGTTGCACTTGGGCTTTTTGTGTACCAAAATCAAGCGAAACGCTTTTGATGTTGTTGTCCATCTTTGTACTATAGCCCCCAAAACCGCCCACATGGTATTGTATGAGGTTGGCAATGCCTGTAGATTCGGGAGAACTTCCCTCAAGACGCATAAAGATATAGCCTGAGTTCCAAATCCAGTAATGTCCATCTGCACCTGTAGCGGGATCGAGTACGCCTGTACGTTTTGAAAGATTCATAGTGCTACGCAAGCTATCGACACCCAGCAAAAACGATATTCCGACATATTCGTCCACAGGCACACGATTCAGCACGAGCGTATGGGAGGCAAGGACAGACTCACGCACCAAAAAATAGCTACTGTCTTGTGGGACTGCGTAAATCGTTCCGTTTGCTCTTTTGAGGTGTATATTTGTGATGTAATAACTGAAATTGGATACTTTAAAGGACTGATTCAGTGGATTTTGGTAAGAGCCTGTGCCAAGCACGAGGTCTTGATTGCCTACCACATTGTCAAACTCCACTTGCACCTTGCCTACCGCTACAGTTGCTTGGTTTTCAGAAGTGGGCTGTTTGCCTGTGCAGTTCATCAAAAAAAGCACGAAGATTATGAAACTACCTATTTTTTGCATTTGCAAATATAGCAAAATTTAATTTTAACTTGCCTGCCAAACCACGTCTTTTGTAGCAGGCAGGCAAATTTTTTAGTTTGGTTTACTTTACTTTCAGTGTTTTGAGTGCGTTCTCGATGGCGGCTTGCTGTTTGGCTGGTTTTTGGTAATACTCTGCGAGGTGCAAAATAAATTTTTTGCCTTTGTCAGTGTTGATAAGAACGAGCTTTTCACTTTTGTAAATCTCTGTACCATTATCCAATTTCATATCCAACCCATCTTTTTCAAAGATTTGCATTTGTAACTTGCCTTGTTTTACCTTTCGGGGTGTCAGGTCTTTCAAAAAGGCGGGTTCAATGCTATTATTTTGCATGAAAGTAACAGTACCTTGTGCGGCTTCAGCATCACTGTTGGCAGGCAAGGCTACGAGCTT
This sequence comes from Cytophagales bacterium, assembly GCA_013298105.1. Taxonomy (GTDB): domain Bacteria; phylum Bacteroidota; class Bacteroidia; order Cytophagales; family Microscillaceae; genus RDXI01. The sequence continues at coordinate 7,917 of JAAFJK010000224.1, read as the reverse complement.
CATCTTAGCCTGTCCACCCGAAGTAGGATAGGCATAAAATTCAGTGTCAGTGTTTTTTTCAGGGGCAAGTGCCCAAGTATTAGGCAACTGCCATGTAAGTCCAAACTTTTCGTGCTTGGTGTCTTTTTTACTTTGTGCTATGGTCTGAAAAGCACAGGCGAAGCAGAGGCAGGCAAGAAGTAAGTAGTTTTTTAGAGGCATCTTATTCGGCTTTGGGTGCAGGCGTTTCAGTTTTGTTATCTTCATCTGCGACGTTGGCTTTTTTGGCTACGCCCGGTTTTGGCGACATCAACAGCGTCATACGCTTGCCCTCGAGTTTGGGTTCTTGCTCTATTTTGCCATAATCTTTGAGTTCTTCAATAAAACGCTTGAGCAAGTTTTCTCCGCGTTCTTTGAATACAATGGCACGTCCTACGAACTGTACGTAGGCTTTGATTTTATCGCCGTCAGTCAAAAAGTTTTTGGCGTGATTGACTTTGAAGTTAAAGTCGTGGTCATCAGTATTTGAGCCGAAGCGAATTTCTTTCAAAACCGTTTTGTGGGTTTTGGCTTTTTGCTCCTTTGCTTTTTTCTTTTGTTCGTATTTGAACTTAGAATAATCAACTATTCTGCATACGGGCGGGTCTGCTTTGGCAGAAATCTCGACCAAGTCAAGACTTTGCTCTTGTGCCATTTGGCGAGCTTCCTCGATAGAATAGATACCAGGTGTGATGTTCTCACCTACTAAACGAACCTTCAGTACTCTGATGTGTTGATTGATGCGAAAGGGTTCTTCGACTTGGCGTTGATAGCCTTTCTTAAAATTTTTGTTAATACGTCCTCCTTTTTTTAGTGATTGTTTTTGGATATAAGTACGCAGATGGCGCACATTAAGTTACATTTTTAATACAACAAAAGTACCACTTTTGAATAAAGAGGTACTTTTGGGTATTTACGGTGTTTTATTTTAGGTTGAAAGTACCTTGTCCGATTTCTTGGTTGGCGATGCCTTTATCAGTAGAAGTAAGATACAAGCGTACAGAGAAACGTCCGTTTGTTTTGCGGTCGAGCATTTTTTCAAAAGCCAGTATCAATTTTTGGTTGATAGGATTTGCGGGCGCGTTAAGTTCTTTGCGGTAGCTTGGGTTAAGGGGTATTTCTTTGTTTGTGGCATCATATACTCTGAAAAGTAACTGCTCATCTGCTTTGGGTGCGCGTGTGAGCGAAAATGTAATCTGTACGCGGTCTGTATTTTGCGACTTTGTAGAGGCACTAAATTTTCCTGACTTAAGCTCACCTGCTTGTGCCACTATAGCACCTGTAGTGAATAGGGCAGATTTTTGGTTATCACCTATTTCGGCTTTGGCGGCTAATTGTTTTTTGAGGTCTTGATTTTCTTTGGCAAGTACATCACGTTCTACGCTGAGTGCTTCAAGACGTTGCTTATATTCTGCGCCAGAGGAGCCAGAAGAAGCCAAAAGGTCGTCATACATTTTTTGTACGCTACCGAGTTGTCCTTGCAAATCTTTCAAGGCTTTTTCGAGTTGGGCTATTTTGCCTTTTGAGTTGCGGTCGTTTGCAAGTGTATAATTCAACAAACGCAAAACGGAGTCTTTAGAAGCTACGAGGCGGTCTTTTTGTTTGGTAAGACCTTCTACTTCGCCCTGCAATTTTTGTTCAGAGGCTCTTAAGCTGTCCAACTGTTCGTTGAAATCTTTGTTTAGTTTAGTGATTTGCGTATCTTTAGCATCTCTTTCTTTTTTCAAAGAAGTACGGCTATTTACTAAAAAAAATACGGCTACTACCGCCAGTATAAGCAATGCGGCAAGTAAAAATACGGGAAGGTTGTTACTGATTGGACTGCGTTTAGTTTCAGTAGTCATGTTTGTTCTTTGTGTTTTAAAGTGTTATGAAAAGATAGTTTGTCTTCAATCGTTGCACAAGTAGTGTTTTTTTTTGCAAAGAAACAAAGAATTTTCCATTTAACAAATTTTTTTTTGTTTTAGGTATTGAAAATAAACAGAAATATTTTTTATATATTTGATTATCAATTACTTAGTATAAAATTGATTAGCTACTGATACCATATTTCCAATAATTGATGGTTTTTCTGATAAAACTTCGCCTAAAAAATTGCTTAAAATTATGCAAAATGCGCGGTTCGGGGGCAGGCAAGGCAGGCAAGGTATAGGACAATTCGTGGACGTGCGTGTCATATTTGGTGGTGGCGGGTGTATGCACCCCTGAATTGTCTGCGCCAATGTTGTGGATTTTGGAGTGTATCGGATAGACGCAATACGCGCCTTGCCTGTAGTGCGTATATGCCCAACGGATCGCCCATGAGTTTATTTCCCCGCGTTGCTGGCGCAAAAGCATGATGCTCATGTCTTCTCCGCCCTTGTTGAAGGCTTTGCGTTGGTTTTTATCTTGAATAAACGCCTGAAAATCTGGCACTTGCCAATCGGCTTTTTGCCATCTGTCACGCCACGTAGCCCAGCCCCACGAGGAGGGACGAGGCGAAAGATATATATCGTGTGGGTAGTCGGCAGGAATTTTAATCGGAAAGGTATAGCCTGTGATAGAAAATATTTGTGGATTTTGGGCATAGTAGGCAAGTGCATCTTGCATGAACGCCAAAAAATTGGTGGCACAAATCATATCGTCTTCCATTACTATAGCTGAAGGGTACGCTTCAAGCACCTTGCCTACCCCCGCTATGACTGCGCGGGCAAGTCCTTGATTTACCTCACTTGTAGCCAAGTGTATATTTTTGAAGCCCTGCACCTTGCCTACCAACGCGCGAACAGCTGTTACTTGGGGTAGGTCTGCCTCATGCTTTGCGCCATCTGCGAATACAAAAAGCTCAAACTCGTGCGCGTTCGGATTTTGTAGGAGCGCGGCAATCGTTTGAGCTGTATGCAAAGGTCGATTATATACAAAAAGAACAATGGGTGGATTCATGCACAAAAAAACACTATTTTTTGCTTTTTTCGATAAGTGCCATCGTGATGACTTGTTGCTCTTGAAATATTTTGTGTTTTTTGGTCATAGCCTCGTGAAGCTCAAGCATTTTTTTGTGCCTTGATTGCAAGGTATCGTGTTTTGCTTGAAAGTCTGCGTCATTTATTTCGCCTTGATTGTGTTTTTTTATGAGTGAAGTGTGGTATTTCAAAAACTTCTCGTCATAGTCAAGGAGTTTATCATGGTGTTCTTTGAGGTATGCCTCGTGTTGTTTTTGGAGGTCTTCGTGTTGCATGAAGGAAATAGTATCTGCTTCATTAGCCATTTTGGTAGGCTTTTTAGCATCATACTCTTTGTCCCAAGCCGCATACTCTTGTTTGCGGTTTTCGTGCTCTTTTATCCAAGTGTCATGTTCTTTGGCAAGGTCTTGGTGTTCTTTCTCGAGCTTGGCATTGAGTTCTTTGTTGTTTTGAGAACCACCGCCACAAGCGAATACAATGAATGAGAGGCTAAGTGCGAAAAATATTTTGCGCATAGTTTGAAAGATGGGTTTATTTTACGAACTGCAAAGATAAAGTATTTGTTTGGATATTGGTATAAAAATTATAAAAAGTTATGGCGCGTATCTATACGCGCCACTACAAAATTGAAACTGTATTTTTTTATTTCAAGACTTTTTTTAGTGCGCCAAGCGGATTGACGAGCATACCTGTTTCGCGTGTATTTTTGGTTTCGTTGCCTGTTTCTTTGAGGATTTTGTAGGCTTGGGCAGTGGTCATTTCGGGTTTTAGGGCTTTCATCACGCCTAAAAGTCCCGCTACAAAGGGAGTAGCCATAGAAGTTCCGCTGTAGCTTGCATAGCCATTTTTGGGAATAGTCGAGAGTATATCCTCGCCTGGAGCGGCTATGCCCATTTTTAGGTCTTGCACAAAATTGGAGAAAGAGGCTTTTTCCAGACGTGCATTGATAGCCGAAACGGTTATCACGCCTTCACAACTTGCAGGAACGGTGTTTTTGGCATTTTGGGATTCATTGCCTGCCGCCACGACTACTATCGCGCCTTTGCTTTGTGCATAGCGAAAAGCCTCACTGTAGGCGCGTTGCGAGGCATCTGTGGAAGGACCTCCCAAAGACATAGAAATCACATCTGCGCCTTTGTCTGCCGCTAATAAAATCCCTTTGATGATGCCATCTTGCGTTCCCCAACCTTGGTCTGTGAGGACTTTTATGCTCGTAACTTGCACGAACTCATTATTCAAAGCCAGTGAAGCAATGCCTAAGCCGTTGTTTGTAACAGAAGCCGCAATACCTGCACAATGCGTACCATGACTTTGTTTGTCTTTGTCATAAGTTTTGCGTGTGGAGAGGTAATTGTCTTTCAGGTCTTCATGCTCGGCATCTACGCCTGTGTCGAGAATAGCGATTTTAGCGCGTTTTTTGGGTTGGATATTGTTCTTTTTGATGTGTGCAAAATACGCCCCCACATTCAATTTTTCAAAGCTCCATACCTTGTCCATGTTCGGGTCATTGATGCCATAATCTCCCCTGCCTTGCCTACCCGAAACGGGCTTGGTTTCGATAGGACTGAGCGACATAGTTTCGTTGCGTTCCACCCAATCTATGAGTCCACTTTGGCGCAAAATATTTTCTATGGCAGTAAGGTTGCCTAATTGCGCGTCAGGGATATTGACCAAAAAGTAATCGTCAAGTTCTGTAAGATTTTTGTCTGCAATTTCAGGAAAAGCAGGCTCAAGACTTATGTTATAGGCTTTCAGCAAAGTGCGCAAACCCGCCACATTGTCCACGTTTTTCAAATCCACCAAAAGTTCGCCATGGGAGGCAAGTTTTTCAGGTGTTTTTGTGTTGGTTTTTGGGACAAAATATTGCTTGTACGTTTCGCCCACAAAATTGGAATACAATAAATAACTACCAAAACCTACACCCACCGCCAACGCAAAGAAGCCACGCGATTTCTTTAAGTTATTGGCAAGTAAGCCCACTATGACGAGCGCAGTCAAGTCGCGCGGGAGCATCAAAATCAGCTTATAATACGCGTCAAACTCTGTAAAAAACACCACCAGTGCGTACAATACAGACGAAGCCCAGAAAGCGAGGGCAGGCAAGGCGCGTGAAGCGGAGATATTATTGCGATAAAACCACCAGACTGCCGCCAGCAAAACAGCCACCAATGTATAAGGATATAGAGATTCTATGGTCATAATTTTATAAACGAAATATTAGCCTCCAAAGTTATGAAATTTTAACGAGAAATCCAAATTGGTATTAAATAGTTTAGAAATAAGTCCTCTTTTCCTCACTTCAGAACAAAAAACGCCATTTCAGAACATTTTTTTGGAAGAGAAAATACGCGCCTATATCTTTACAGCATCAATGTAACGCGCCCTCTCAAATGACTTGAGAACGCACAAAAAACTAAAACCTGTACGATGATGTTCTATTTTTACAAACAAACAAAACACACTCTTGCCTCCCCCTTTGGGATTTGGAAGACTTGGATAGCCTCTTGGGGACTGACTTTACTGCTCTTGCTCTTTGCCTACGGGCAGGCAAGGGCGCAAGATTATGCTTGGGCAAAACGCATGGGCGGAACAGGTGGTGATGTTGCCCGAAGCGTAGTAGTTGATGCTTCGGGCAATGTCTATACCACTGGCGCTTTCAATGGTACAGTAGATTTTGACCCAGGGGCAGGCACTGCCAATTTGACTTCAGCAGGAGTTGATGATGTCTTTGTGAGCAAATTAGATGCTTCAGGCAATTATCTATGGGCAAAACGTATGGGAGGAACAGGTAGTGATGTTGCCCGAAGCGTAGTAGTTGATGCTTCGGGCAATGTCTATACCACTGGCGCTTTCAATGGTACAGTAGATTTTGACCCAGGGGCAGGCACTGCCAATTTGACTTCAGCAGGAGGTGAAGATATTTTTGTGAGCAAATTAAATGCTTCAGGCAATCATCTATGGGCAAAACGTATGGGAGGAACGACTGGTGAAGCAGGTTACGGCATAGCTGTTGATGCTTCAGGCAATGTCTATACCACAGGCTATTTTCTAGGGACAGCAGATTTTGACCCAGGGGCAGGCACTGCCAATTTGACTTCAGCAGGAGTTGATGATGTCTTTGTGAGCAAATTAGATGCTTCAGGCAATTATCTATGGGCAAAAGGCATGGGAGGAACATCTATTGATATAGGCTACGGCATAGCGGTTGATGCTTCAGGCAATGTCTATACCACTGGTTCTTTCAATGGTACAGTAGATTTTGACCCAGGGGCAGGCACTGCCAATTTGACTTCAGCAGGAGGTGATGATGTCTTTGTGAGCAAATTAAATGCTTCAGGCAATTATTTATGGGCAAAACGTATGGGAGGAACATCTATTGATATAGGCTACGGCATAGCGGTTGATGCTTCAGGCAATGTATATACCACAGGCTCTTTCATTGGTACAGTAGATTTTGACCCAGGGGCAGGCACTGCCAATTTGACTTCAGCAGGAGGTGAAGATATTTTTGTGAGCAAATTAGATGCTTCAGGCAATCATCTATGGGCAAAACGTATGGGAGGGACATCTGTTGATATAGGCTACGGCATAGCGGTTGATGCGGCAGGCAATGTCTATACCACAGGCTATTTCTTTTTTACAGTAGATTTTGACCCAGGGGCAAGCACTGCCAATTTGATTTCAGCAGGAATTGGTGATATTTTTGTGAGTAAGTTATCGCTTCCCTCCGTCCCCGAAATCAACCTACAAGGCAACAGCACCAACATAGCAGACGGAGATGCCTCGCCTACCTCCGCAGACCATACGGACTTTGGTAATGTAAATGTAGGCAATAACCTTGTGCGCACTTATACTATTCAAAATACAGGTACTGCCACTTTGACTATCTCAGGCATTACCTCAAGTAATGCTAAATTTGTGGTAGGCGGCGCACCTACTTCTATAGCCGCGAGCAGTTCAGCTACTTTCACTGTAACCTACACACCTACTGGAGCGGGTACAGACAATGCCACCATCACCATCAACAACAATGATGCAGATGAAGCAGTGTATGATTTTGCCATTACTGGAGTAGGTATAGCAAGAAATGCACTCAACTTTGATGGAAGTAATGATGTCGTAGATTGTGGCAATCTTGCTTCTTTCAGAGTATCTACAGGAACGATAGAAGCATGGATAAGAACTTCTAATCCGGGTAGCAGTTATAGAGGAATTGTAGTAAAAGAAAATGCCTACGGCATATTTCTTAGGGGCAATGAACTTATAGCATTTGATTGGACTGGTGGTGGTGAATTTACATCTGGTCGATTACTCAATGACGGTAATTGGCATCATGTTGCATTTAGTTTCCAAGATAATATTACCAATGGTTCAAGGTTGTATGTAGATGGTGTCTTAGTGGGTACAAAAACATATAAAATAAACAATCAACTCACATTCCTTGCCATTGGTAACAATGGGGGCAATACTCAAAACATCAATGCTACCATAGACGAAGTGCGTGTTTGGAACATAGCCCGCACTTGCGACCAAATCCAATCTACCATGAATCGTGAATTGGTAGGCAATGAAGCTGGTTTGGTAGCTTACTACAATTTCAATCAAGGTACAGCAGGTGGTACAAATACAGGACTCACTACCCTCAATGACCTTGCAGGTACAGCAGAGAATGGCACACTTAACAACTTCGCGCTTACTACAGGCACTACCTCAAACTGGGTAGATGGTGCTGGCAATGGCGTAACAGGTACTACGCCTCAAACTCCAGCCGAAATCAACGTAACAGTAGGCGCAAGCGGAAGCACAAGAGATGTAGGCGGATATACTACAGGTACACCTGTAGATTTTACTTACACTATCCAAAATAAAGGCAACATGGGGTGCAACTTGGATTTGTAGAAAGTTTTTGTAAGATTTGAAAAAGTGATTGGTTTGTCGTATTTTTAAGTTTCTGAAT
>JAAFJK010000575.1 GCA_013298105.1 Cytophagales bacterium | reverse complement strand
TTGTTGGGGAACGAATTGTTTTACATCTGCCACTACAACCTCTCCCAACAGTGTTTCTTTGGCATCAGGTGCTACAACATCTGACAATGATGCTTGTATTGTATATCTTTCTGGCTCACAAAACGATACCTCACCTCGCTATGGCGGAAACTCATCTTTTGATTATACTTTTTTTGAAGTAAATGATGCGGGTACAGCCATCAATCCTGCTAATAACGTAACAATCCGTGTAAATTTTGTCATATCAGGCACGACTCCAGTAGAAGATTTGGGTGTAAATGGGGTGCGTTTCGCGCCTATTTTTCCGAATCCAACGGTAGGCAAGTGCTTTATACAGGCAGAAGGCATTGAGAATGCACGCCAAACAAGCCTTGAAATCTTTACGCCACAAGGTAAAACTATCACTGTTTTACCTTTGACAAATTGGCAAAATAAACAACATGAAGTAGCCTTGCCTGCCCTCGCGCGTGGTATGTATCTCTATCGCTTTGGGGTAGATGGTAAACAAAGCAGGGTAGGCAAGTTGCTGATAGCTGATTGAGTGATAATATAATTGGTTGTCTGACGATTTTTGTGGTAGCTTTTTTTTGCTCAATAGGATAGGGTTTAAAACCCTATCCTATTGAGCAAAAAAGGCGTTTCTTAAATCCGAACTTGCTCAAAAAATGTTTTTCCACAAAAATTGTCAGACAACCTACAATTTTAAATTTGCGTAAAAATAACGTTTGGTGTCCCACCAAACGAGGTGTAAACAGTGTTTGGTGTCCCACCAAACACTTACAGCCCAACAAAAAATGAAATTGTATAGTGGTCTGATATTTTGTGCTTCTTATCTTACGAATTTCAAAATAGGAGTCATAGGTTCGCCTACTTTTTGTACCAATTTTAACTCAAGTGCTTTATTTGAAGTGTTTATTTCAGAGGTTTGGACAGGGTTCGCGTCTGTTGGCTCATCTGGCGTGAGTGTAAGCAAGTTTTTATCAAGTTTCCACTTACCTGTCGTTTCTTTGTTAGCTCCTTCATCTCCAGCTTCTACGCGCTTGAATGTCCCATCGGCTTGTATATAGTAAGTCATTTTACCCTTGAGCGTTTCTGCCAGCATAGGTATCATGGCTTGTGCCATTTGATAGTTTTGTTTTTGCTCCTCTGTAAGTTTGTCTTCAGGCACAAGCAAAACGATTTTTACGTCTTCAAACTTCCACACACCCACTAATTCTTTGGCAAGTCCTTTGAGTTTGGGTTGTTTGGGCTTTTTTTGGGCTTGTGCATCAAGACAAGCGATAGTGAGCATCATACATACGGCAAAAAGCGTATATATTCTTTGTGAAAGTTTCATAACAAAGTGCAGTGGGTTTTAACTGCCTGAAGTATAACGAATGAAGGCTTTATTTATTTTACCAATCAGGCAAGTTAGGATTTTGTTGTTGTGTTGCTTTCTTTTTTTGCTGTTGTTGCTGTATATGTTGTGCTTCTTGATTGCGGATAGCTTTTAATATTGCCTCTGCTTTTTCTTTGTTAAGTTGCAAATCTTTCAATTTTTGGGGATTGATTTTTTCTTGACTTTGGTTTGAATTTTCTTGCTTGGCTGTTTTTTTTGGTTGTTTTTCATTGTTTTTTTTAGATTTTCCGCCTTTAGTTTGCAGTATCTTTGCTATAAGTTCGTAGTTATAGCGCGCTTCTTTGTTTTGGACGTAGCGCGAGATAGCCTCCTGAAAGTATCGCAAAGCCTGCTCAAAGTCTTGGTTCAGAGAAGCCAAATAGCCGAGCTGATTCAAGGCTGTGGAGGCTAAAATATTGTCTTTACTTTGGGCAGTAAGTGTATAATGTGTGGTGGCAAGTTCATATTTCTTTGCCAAAAAACAACTGTGTGCCAGATTCAGACGCACGTGGTCTTGCCTCCATTCAAGGTCTGTAACAAGGCGTTCATAATGCTGACTTGCCAACTGGTAGGCTTGCTTTTTATAGGCTTTTCCACCTTCTTGTGCATAATAATTTCTATCCGCTACAAATGTAATAGGATTGATAACCAATAAGATAGAAACAAAAAACAAGTAATTGAACATATTGGTAAGCAGTTTGAAATCAGCTAAATGTTATGATATGATATGATTCGTGCCCCACGAACTACTGGTCAGTCTTAGTTAAATGTTCGTTTTTTTCGGTTGGCAATCCGCTTGCGGTTGTCAATCCGAAAAAAAGACCGCGAACAAGTAAGAAAGACTGACCACTACAAAAGTAGCCCTTTCGTTTAAAAAATACTCCCTGTATTTGTAGCGAAAACTAACAAAACAAAACAAACTAAGGCTTAAGTCTTCAGTGCCAAGGTGCTATTTCGATTGGGGATTTGCATGAGGACTTCGGTATATTCGCCATAGACGCTATTGATTTCGATAGCACCGCCCAATCTTTCTGCAGCTTGCTTCACGATATATAGCCCAAGTCCTGAGCCTTCGGAAGTTTCAGTAGCTCGAAAAAACATATTAAAAACCTTGTCCAAATATTTTTGATTGATGCCTATGCCATTGTCCCAAACGCGGATATTGGCGTACCATGCGGGTGTGTAGTCTATTTCTATCTTTAGGATATTAGGGGCTTGTCGTTTGTTTTGGTATTTTACAGCATTTGAGAGTATGTTATTGAAGATGATGCCGAGCTTCATCTGCTCTGCATAAAAATCAATGTCTGCACTTTTGATATCTACTTGTATTTGGAGCCTTTCATAATCTTTGATATACTTCAAGTCCTCCAAGCTATCTTCTATAAGTTGCTGAAAATCAATTTTTTGTGCATCTTGAAACTCACGACTTGACCTTGAATACTCGAGGAGTGCAGTAATAAATCGGTCTAATTTTTGGGTGCTGGTTTCCATCATGTTGATATAGCCATGCACCTTGTCCAAGTTATCGCCATCAAGTCTGGAAAGATTGATAAGCCCCATGATAGAAGTCAGGGGCGCACGTAAGTCATGCGAAACTTTATAGACAAACTGGTCGAGTTCAAAATTGCGTGTTTCGAGTTCTTGCAGGGTGTTTTTTTGCTCTTTATTTTGATTTTCAAGGTCTTTGAGTAGTCTTTCGTTTTGGAGGCGTTGCTCCTCTTGCTCTGTGATGTCTGTCCCTACGGCATAGTATGCATCTTTGTTGAAAGTCATACGCCAAGAGATGAGCCTGTAGGTCTTATCTTTGTGTTTGCATTTGAGGTTAAAATTTTGGGTAAAGCCTTCTTGCTTTTGCAACGCATCTAAATGTTGTAAAAAATAAAGAATTTCGGCATTTTCCAACATTTCAAAAAAATTCATCTGGTTGATTTCTTGGATAGAAAACCCCAGCATATCCGCAAATCCTCTGTTAAAGTAAGTAAACTTTCCTTCCTTGTCGACACTGATAACCATCTCGAGAAGTGAGAGGTCAAAAAATCGCTTAAAACGCGCCAAACGCGCCTCTTGCGCCAAAAAAATAGTACCAGAAAGGTGTATATGCGCTGTCTGGTCTATGATTATTTTCCCACGCAGTTGCACGATTTCTTTCAAAGAATTGGACAAATCGACCTGTACGCTTCGCACTTGTAGGGCAGGCAAGGTCTGCAAAAAGGCTTTGAAATCGCTCTGTGTATTTTCTGTAACCAATCCAAAAAATGACTTGCCTACCAGCGCGTTTTTTTGCATATATAGTATATCGGCAAATCTTTGGTTCAAGCCCAAGATTTGCCCATCTGTGTCCATGATGCAGTGCAGTTCATCAGAGATGTCTAAGGAAAGTTGTGTATTCATAGACGGTTTTTGAGCAAGTTATAGACTTCTTGGTAATTTTTTAGTGCTGCTTTTTTTAGGGTTTGAGGGCTTACATTTAACAATTCTTCTATGTATGTCAAAAGTAAATAGAGTGTGGTTTTTTGTGGAAATATTGTAAGAATTATATCATTAAAAATTAAATCGTTAGAAAATATTTTTTGCAAGTTACTAGCAGAAACTCGTTTTATTTGCTCTAAAGCCTTTTCGGGTTCTAAGTCAAAGTTTAATTCAGGAAACTCAGGTATTCCCTCGCGCCATTTTTCTAAATAAGCTACTATCTCGTCCCATACGTGAGGTATGTCTAATACTTCATAGAAAGGTTTTCCATAGCAAATGTGGATAGGTATTTTTTTAGAAATAAGAGTTTTTTCTAAACGATTCCTATAATAGTTTTCATTTTTTGTCATGTCAGGATCTACAAAAAACATAAACGCTTCTGCATTCTCTCCGTAAGTAGCTATTATTAAATCTATTTTGTTTTCAAAATTGTCAAACTGACCTACTTTTTTAGTTGAGTCATGGTCATCTCGCAATTTTTGTTCAGCAAAATAAAACACGTTATTTTTTTCAAAACACTGATCTATGTCTAAATCTGTACCTTGCCATTTGTATCTTCTGGGCAGATGATTATAGCCATTTTCAGTAAGATACTCTCTAATAAGTATTTCAAAAGCATCTCCAAATCGTATTTCTTGCGACTGGGTAAGGTTTTGAATTAGCTTCATTTTTGGTAATGTAGAACGAAAAAGCCCCACAAAACGGCTTGGCTCTTTAGCAATAGCTTCTAATAGCTTCTGTTTAGAGTCTATTTCATTGAAAACACTTTTATTTAGGATTTCTTTAAATTTGTTGTACTCCATAGTTTGATAGATTAAATAGTTTGGGTTATAAGTGTTTCTTTTTGTGCCTCCTCTACTGCTTCACGTAGCATTGCTTCTACTTCTTGCCTTGTGTTGGCTTTACTTTTACTTTTGACTTTATTTTTGGGTATTTTGATTTCATTATCGGGCAACTTCCCTATAAATACATCAATATATGATTGCCTTAAATCATCTATCAATATTTTTTTATTTTCCCGTTCTACATACCAGAACTTCCAACCATTATTATTTGGTTTATTTAGAATTGATGCACTTATTTTATGAATTGAACCTACCTGTTCATTCCAAACTATACTTGCATCAGCCAATACTTGTGCGTTTGCCTTACCATTGGCTGCATATAAAAGCTCACCTACTTTTATCATTCCTTTTTCAATTAAATTACCAAAAGGTACTTTAATTTGTGGCTTTTCTATAGGATGCTCAAGTAGATTTTTTTCTAAAGGTTTAATTTTTTTCAAGCGTTCTTCAGTTACTTCTATGTAAAAACTTTCACGCTCTATACCTATATAATTTCTACCTAATCGTTTGGCAACAGCAGCCGTTGTACCGCTCCCATTAAAAGGGTCTAAAATTATATCATTTGGATTAGATGATGATAATATGACTCGATAAAGTAATTCAGCAGGTTTTTGAGTAGAATGTGCCTTCTGTCCATTTACCTTTATTCTTTCTTCACCACTGCAAATTGGAATGTACCAATCACTACGCATTTGCAAATCATCATTAAAAACTTTTAAAGCTTTATAATGAAATGTATAGTTTGCCCCTTTATTTTTAGAAGCCCAAATGAGTGTTTCATGTGCATTATTGAAGCGTGTGCCTTTGAAATTAGGCATTGGGTTACTTTTTACCCATATAACATCATTCAACAACCAAAAATCAAGGTTTTGAATAATAGCCCCTACTCTAAATATATTATGGTAACTACCAATTACCCAGATAGTTCCATCATCTTTGAGAACTCTACGACATTCCTTAAGCCACGCTTGAGTGAAATTATCATAGCTTTGCATACTTTCAAATTTATCCCATTCGTCAAAAACTCCTTCAACCTTAGTTTGATTTGGGCGATAAAGTTCATGGGAAAGTTGTAAGTTATATGGAGGATCTGCAAATATTAAATCTACTGACTTATCGGGTAGTTCTTTCATTACCTCGATACAATCTCCTTGTAGTATTTTATTGAAATAATTTTCTTTTGATAACATAAATGAGGCGTATTTTAGTGAAAAAACATTTTAAAGTCCTTGAGCTTTTGCTATGAGTTCAGCGAGGTCATATACTTTTATTTTGTCTTCTTTTTCGTATTTTTTTGTGCCATCTATGAGCATGGTCATGCAGAAGGGACAGCCTACGGCTACTGTATCAGCCCCTGTAGCTATGACATCTTCCATGCGCTCGTGGTTTACTTCCTTATTTCCTTTTTCGGCATCTTTGAACATTTGCGCACCGCCTGCCCCACAGCAAAGCCCTTTGGTTTTGCTTCTTTTCATCTCTACAAGGTCTGCGTCAAGTTGCTGGAGGACAGCACGAGGTGCTTCATAGATCCCGTTTGCTCTGCCGAGGTAACAAGAGTCGTGGTAAGTAATTTTCTTGCCTACGAAGTCGCCTTTTTCTTTCATTTTTACGCGCCCTTCGTTGATGAGCTGTTGCAGGAAAGTAGCGTGGTGGATTACTTCATAATTACCGCCAAGTTCGGGATATTCGTTTTTGAGTGTATTGAAACAGTGCGGACAAGCTGTAACGATTTTTTGGATACCATATCCATTCAGGACTTGAATATTGCCGATGGCTTGCATCTGGAATGTGAACTCGTTGCCTGCACGCTTGGCGGGGTCGCCTGTGCAAGTTTCTTCTGTACCCAAGACCGCAAAGTTGATACCTACGTGATTCAGGATTTTGATAAAAGCTATCGTAACAGCTTTGTAACGGCTATCGAATGAGCCAGCACAACCCACCCAAAAGAGTACTTCGGGCGTTTTGCCTTCAGCCATAAGGTCAGCCATTACAGGTATTTTATAGGCGTGTTCGTTCATGAGGGCTATTTTTAACGTTTGGTGCAATATTACATAATTTTTTAGAAAAACTATTGTGTTCTTTAAAATTCCATAAAAACACGCCATAGCAAAGCCACCAAGGGTGTAGCCACGCGCCCACGCCCATCAGCAGGTAAGTCAATATGTGAAAAAGTACGCCCGCAGGCAAGAAAACCCACTTTGCCCACCGAAACCAGACCACTGTAATAAAAAATATTTCAAATAAAACTGTTAAAATGCTTAATACACCACAAAGCCATGTATATTCAGCTACCCAAAGTCCCCAGACTTCTCCATGCAAGCGCAAATAACCCCGCAAAGTATAAGGCATGAACCACGCCAGACCGCCTACAGCTATTTTCTCGATACCCGCTATCGTGTAGGGAA
This sequence comes from Cytophagales bacterium, assembly GCA_013298105.1. Taxonomy (GTDB): domain Bacteria; phylum Bacteroidota; class Bacteroidia; order Cytophagales; family Microscillaceae; genus RDXI01. The sequence goes on along the minus strand of JAAFJK010000575.1, from coordinate 6,101 downwards.
GGGCAATTACAAATGGTAAAATAGAAAAAGGCAATGCACCACTCAACAAGAATGGCATCAAAACAGCCCAATAACTAAACAGCGCGAAATGATGGTCTATTTTATGAAAACTGAACTGATACCCTTGTAAAACTATGAATAATCCTACAAAGACCACCGCACAATGCACACGCCACTTGCCTGCCCAAGATACGCCCAGCGCACTGCCCCACATCAAAATACACAATCCCAAACTTGCCTCCCGCGTAGGAAAGGGCAAATGACAGAGTTTTAGCAAAAAAACAGGCTGATAAAAAAAACGCGCTTCATAAAGATTCGACAACTCAATGTACCAATCCCACGTAAAAAACAACGCTAAAAATGTAAAATAATAACAAAATCGTATATCTATTGAGGTATTTTCTTTTGGTTGGGGCAGGCAAGGATAAAAATATAGAATACCAACAAGTACCAGCCAAAAGCGAAACACGACTTGGTCTGCCTTTGCTAAAAAAAACGTAACTTCAAATCGATGCTTTTCTGTAAAAAAACGCGGATAAATCCATTGTACGATTTCCGTGAGCGTGTCTGAAGCCTTGCCTGCATACAAATCTATTACCCATACTCTTATCCAAAAAACATACAACAACACTACGCAAGTTCCTAAAAGCCAAAAATATAGGCGGATATATTTATTGGATTTGGGCATAAGATAATTGTAACTGTTTAGAAATTTCGGTTCTTAGAAAGTTATTACGGTTTTTGATAACTGTGTGAAGGCATATTTCAAATAAACTTGGTTTTTGGTAGTTTTGACAACTTTTTAAAAGTTGTCAAAACTGAACTCCCGCAATAACTTTAGAAATCTCTAAGTCGCTAAAGACTTTCTTGAAATAGCGGTCGTAATTTAGTGGGGCGAGGTACATAAAAGATATTTCTGAGATATAAGGATATGCAAAGATAGCTTTTTTCTTGAAAAAAGCGCAACATAGCAAACGAAATAACTACAGCTTTTTTCTTGAAAAAAGCGCAACATAGCAAACGAAATAACTACAGCTTTTTTCTTGAAAAAAGCGCAACATAGCAAACGAAATAACTACAGCTTTTTTCTTGAAAAAAGCGCAAAGGCTTATTCTCCAAGCCACTTTAAAATAAGGGCTTGATTGCCCAATACATTGCCCACAACATGGACAGACGAATTGTGTAAAGTCAATGATTTTTGGGCATTTTCAAAAATAACGCCCGCAAGACGAGGCTTGCGTGAGTGAATAAACGTAATTTTGCCTTTTTGCTTCGCTATCAGTCCTGTATGTTTGTCAAGCCCAATGATATATAAGCCGTCTGGTGCTTTTTGAGAAAGATATTTCCAAAGTCCTTGAAAATTCTTTTTCTTAAAACTTTGAATCGAAGTGCTATCGCAGAGCGTTTTTACAAGGTCTGTAGAAGAAGATTGCCCCATCTTTCGCCTATCAAGCTGAATGCCCGCTTGTTGTAAAATGGTCGCCACAAAGTAACCACACGCAATCACACCTTTCGTGGGTTCTTTTGTAATGCCATTGAAGTCCCATTCTGTTTCGTTCCAAAAGGGTAAAATGTCTTGTGTAATACCTTGAAAAATAGCCATTTTAGCTTTTTCTATTACGTTTTTACGTTCGGCGGGTGTAGCATCAAGGTAGGCTTGTGCAAGTTCAGCTTGTGTATCAAGTAGTTTTTGGCAGGCAAGTTCATAGGTTTTTATATGGCTTAGGCTATCCCAATAGTGCCATTCTGCGTATTGGGCAGGCAAGGTAGGGGGCTTTTGAGGCGAAGGGTTTGCTTTTTTTGTGGCAGGCAAGGGCAATATCCACAGCAAACCTACCAGCAAAAATACCGAAAAAAATATACCAAAAAAAATACGTGCTTGCTGCATATACACACCTAAACTAATAAGTAACTTCATTCACACCATCAAGCGCACTAAAGCGCACCCGCAAAACCGCATCTTGTTTTAGATTGGGTTTTCCACCTTCACACGCCTGCCCACGCTTGTAGTAATAGATATAAAAACGTTGATTTCTTGAAGCAAGTTCCTGAAAATCGGGTTTTCCCAAAATTTCTATGATTTGGTTTTGCCCCAATCCTTTGAGAATTTCTTTTTGAGCAGTAAGACTTCCGATAAGGCTTGCACGTTTATCCATACAGCCCATGCGGTCTTTTTTCCAGCTTTCCGCATCAAAGTCTTTTAAGGTAGGTGTTTCACGCCTACAAGCAACCAGCACGAGGGCGGCTACCAAAACCTTGCCTACCCGCAGGCAGGCAAGGGGAGAAAAAAAATAAGTCATAATTAACTGTTGAAAATCTTAAGCGTATCGCCTGCTTGATTTATCTCTGTGCGATAAGTGCGCAATCCATTCCTACCATTGTCATTAAGTCCTTGTCCTGTGCTGCTGAATCGTGCGCCATGCGCTCCACACTCAAACTCGCTGCTACTTGCCACAAAAGCGATTTGCTCTTGTTGCTGATGACTGCATACGCGCGTAACAGCTACATACACGCCCGCGTTTGTACGCGCGACTACTATTTTCTGGTCTTGAATGACCACAAAAGAGCCATTGTTTTTCAAAGAGCTATACGCCGCATTATTCAGATTCAGGGTTAAGCCATCAGCAGGCAATTCATTGGGCTTTACTTCATCTGTCTTGCAACTTCCCAAGCAATAGGTTGCCCAAAGCGCGGCACTACTCAAGCCAAGTGTGCGCAAAAATTCTTTTCGTTTCATAGGTGGTATATATTTATTGAAATTATTTATAACGTAAGTACTTTCCTAATTTGCGCAATTTTTTCTAAAGATAGTCCTGTAACTTTACCTATTATTTCATCAGAAAACCCTTCTTTTATGAGATTCAGGGCTATCTCATCTTTTTCTTCTTGCCTGCCTTCTTGTACACCTTCTTGTTTGTAGGTACGCAAAGAATTTTCGAGGTCACGATGGTCGCGTAGATTGGGGGTGTAATTGGTCATGAAAAGTGATGAGTAGCTCTGATTTCCGCAATTTTTTCTAAAGATAGTCCTGTAACTTTACCTATTATTTCATCAGAAAACCCTTCTTTTATGAGATTCAGGGCTATCTCATCTTTTTCTTCTTGCCTGCCTTCTTGTCTGCCTTCCTGCCTGCCTTCCTGCCTGCCTTCCTGTCTGCCTTCTTGTACACCTTCTTGCCACCCTTCTTGTTTGTAGGTACGCAAAGAATTTTCGAGGTCACGATAGTCCCGTAGGCTATCTTCGTATTGGGCAAGTAGATTGGGGGTGTAATTGGTCATATCAGCCGTTTCAAAAAGTTTAGTGAAAATACTGTCTTGCAATTTTTCAGGAATATGCTCAAGACGTGATAGGTTCTTCAATACAAATAACCATTTGTCTTCTTGAGTTTCTAAGTCCTCTAATTTTTTATTGAAATGAGACATTTCTAAATAAATGAATCGTAATTTTTCATAAAAAATTGTGTGGTCTTGTATATCCATGAGCATTATGTCATGTTTTACCTTGTCAGGTTGACTGTCATTGAACGCAAAATCCATCACAGCCACACTATAAATACGTTTTAATTGATAATTCCAAGTATAGTTTTTGGTTGCATCTTTACTATCTCGGATATCTTTTTTCGCTTGTGCTTGTATGGGAAAAGTAGCATAATAGAGTGTGCGGTCTTTGAAGTAGGCTTGCTTTGCTTTTTGCATTTCTACTATAAATGTGTCGGCTGCTTCTGTTTCACAATAAATATCAAAGATAGTTTTTCGGTCTTTATTGTGTTTACCAAGATGTTCATTTTTTAGGTATTTGAGTTTAACTATTTTATCTTCACTACCCAACAGGGTATTGAGAAAATCTATAAGTAAGTCTTTATTGGCTTCTTCTCCAAAGATTTTTTTGAAGCCAAAGTCAGTATATGGATTGATGTATCGAGGCATAATCTGAAAACATAAAATATCACGCCTTTGTTGCAAGTTGGTTGTTAAAAATCAAAAGAAAGTAACAATCGTATCGCCCAAGACCTGAATAATCTTGTAATAATTTTCGTCTTCACTCCATTCTATGAGGTCAGTATTGACATATATTGTTACCACACTTGCGTGGGTACTTTTTGTAAGGTATTGATGAAGGCTGTCTGGCTTTGTATTGTCAAAATGTTTGTGCATCACAAAACTATAATTGAAACCTTCTTTCGTAAAATTTTTGTGTAATTTTTCATAAAAATTTTCTAACAGTACCAGATTTCGGACTGTGCATTGGGATTGATTTATTTTTGTCGGTTCGTCTTGTGGCACTCCTCCAAAATGAATGTTAAAGTCTTCATTCCTACTTGTAAAACTTTTGAAAATAAAGACCATCTCGTGCGGCTCGATGACTTGTATCAAATCATTTTTGAAGTCTAAAAAAGCCTTTGGTACGCCCTGTGGGTGTTCTACAGTATAGGCATGATTACGCGAAAAGCTGAAAGCATAATCTACATTGAGGTCGTCATTTTCGCCATACATTTCATTGGATACATAGTCCGCTTCTATGTATTTGGCGAGGTGTGCCGTAAAATGCCCAATAGCGTGTTCTGCATAGCTCATAGGCGAAACTACAGCTATGTCAGAGGAGCGATTGATGTAGCACCCATAAGAACGATTGAGTTCAAAATACTCAAGTACAAGCGTGTTCGCAAAGCGTTCATATTTCGTGTTTTTCTTGTAGCGCACCCGCAAGCCTGACTGCCTTTGGATAGCTTCAAAGATGTCTTCTTCGGATATTTGAAGCCTGCTTTTGAGCGTAATCATATCTATAGCTCTGTGAAAAGTAGAAACATTGCGTATCTTGTTTGCGCTGGTTTGGAAGGCTTTACGAATCCTTGCCGCGTTCGTATAAGCACTCTCAAGACGCGTATTTCTGTGGATTTCTTGCACAAAACCTGCTGAGATAATCCCTGAAGGCAATGCTATCAAACCCACACCCAAAAGTGCCGTAAACGCCCCCAAGATACGCCCCAAGTCTGTGATAGGATACATATCTCCGTAGCCAACAGTCGTAAGCGTAACCACTGCCCACCACATAGACTTTGGAATACTCGAGAACATTTTGGGCTGTACTTCGCTCTCCAGCATATACATTAGACTTGCCGAAACAACCATCAGTACCAATATCGTAAACGCAATGACCTGTAAATCAGAGCGTTTCTCTACCACGACTTTGATGAGCATACGCAAGGAAGACGAGTATCGCCAAAGTTTGAGTAGTCTGAACAAACGAAACAAACGAAAAGCCTTTACTATCCGCAAATCTTTGTAAAACAAAGGTAGATAAGCAGGTATAAAAGCCAGCAAATCAATGATTGCCATAGGCGAAGTCATGTATTGAAAACGCCCTTTCCAGCTTTTGGGGTAAGCACTTGACTCAACGATACACCACACTCTTAGTATGTACTCTACCGTAAAAATCCCCACTGAAATACTCTCAAAGGTTTCAAGATATACCCCAAAAACCTTGTAAACTGATTTGATGGTTTCGAGTACAAAAGCCATCACATTCAAGAGTATCAACACTTGCATGAGATAGTCAAACCGCTTACCCCACGCCAAATATGCCATTTCGCGTGGAGTGAGGTCGTTTTCATGGTCGTGGGCATCAAGTACCAAATAAAGTTTTCGGCGGATAGAGAGAGGTTTCATGGCTTTATAATACACAAAATTACAATTATTTTGCCGTTTTTGGTTACTTTACAAAGATAAATGATTATTGTACTTTGCACCTTGCCTGCCCAGATACTTGTCTGAAAATATACAAAGTCGTATGTTTTTGGGCTTTTTGGGTACAAATAAAAAGAGAAGGCAAGGAATTTTTCCTTGCCTGCCCAAACCAAGTATAAGCTATGGAACGAGTAAAAAATAACTTGAGCATATTTAGCCACGCTGCAAGCGTCTGTTATCGAGCTTTTACGCGGTTAAGCAATACCAACAGACGCTTACAGCGTGGCTTCGCGTGAGTGAAATTATCAGGTTATTTTATTTTCATTCCTATGAATTATTTATTTTTATCGTGCAGTTTTGCGTTTTTTAATCTCAAAAACTATAGCCATCGCGTTTTTGCCTTTGCTTTTTGCGCTG
>JAAFJK010000686.1 GCA_013298105.1 Cytophagales bacterium | reverse complement strand
TTTGTATAGGTTTTAGTACGGATTAGCTCGGCATAGTTTTGCTTTGCAAAACGCAAGTCGCAGACTTGCAAACCAATTCGTTGAAGTCATAGACTTCAACGAACTGGGGGAAAATGGACTTTCGCAAGAAGTCTATTCAAAAACTCCCCAAATCAATCCATTCTTTGGCGGGTTCGCCTCTGAATGCCTGACGCGCATATTGGTCTGCGCGGCGGAGATTGTCCGAAATACGGTACAGCGAAGTAAGGCGCATAACCAAATCTATAGAAGCCTCAAGCGATACCAAATGCCCGACACTCACAAAGACAGGTTTTATGCCCTTTTGGGTACGCAAAGCTACCCCGACCGTTTCTTTTTCGAGCAGAATGGGTAAGCTACTGCCTTTTTCTTCAGCTAAGTTACCCTGAAAATGAATTAGACTTTCTTTGGCACAGCCCACCGTAGGCAAGTCAAGTTGTACGCCCAGCCAACTTGCCACCCCAAGTTTTCGTGGGTGCGCTATGCCATGTCCATCTATGAGTAGCAAATCAGCCTTTAGCCCTGTTTGTGCTTCCCAATAGGCTATAAAGTTTTGCAAAATGGGACCTTCACGAAAGGCAAAATATTGGGGTTTGTAAGGGACAGCAACGGTTGTTTTGGCTATGTAAGTCCCAAAGAGCTTGCCTGCCAATGTCTGCAAATCGCCTGCAATGTACGCATTATCACCATCATATTGCACATCAAGCCCAAGTATGCGCGTATCGTCTGCCCATACAGGTTGGGCAGGCAAGTGCATGACTTGTTGGGCTAATGTAGTCTGAAGCAAGTCCCAATTATCCATAGTTTAAGTTAGGAATACTCCATAAGTTAAAACATTTATAGTCAATTATTTAAATTTAGCTATAAGTATCATTTTGTGCTGTAAGAATTTTATTCCAATAGTTTTGCTTTGCGCTTCTCAAACTCCTCAAACGTAATGATGCCACGCCTAAACAACAAGTCAAGTTTGTAGATTTCATCTGCTACATTGACGGGTGTAGCTGTGATGTTTTTCTGCTCATATTGGCGCATATAGAGGTGCGGATTGTAACGCCTATCAAAGTCCGCTTGATGGCGCGTAAGTAGCTGTATGCCATCTACTATAGCCGCAATCCACGTAACAGGAAACCAACAAAAAAGCAAGTACAAAATCCCTGTACCGCCATTGCCAAGATAGAAATGATGTGCGCCCAATGTCCCCAGCACAAAAGCAAGAACACCTGCTACAACTTTGTCTTTTTTATTTTCTTCGTTCATAGCTATTAAATGTTTATGAATGTACGCTAAAAGTCGTGCTAAATTATACTTTATTTCGTAAAAATCAAAATAAATATATGCGACACCTGCAAAATAAGAAAACAAATAAAATAAATAAAAATTAAAAAACTTAAAATCAATCACTTACAAAGTTAAAGCACACTTTATTACAACTTTTTTTCTTTTTGTTGAACTAAATCAAGGCTTATTTAGTTGTATATACAAGTAATTATATTAAACATTTTAAAAACCACAAAAAAATGAAACTTATTAAGTTTTCCGTAATGCTTGTAGCAAGTGCTATGTTTTTCGCAAGCTGTAACGAAGCCCCCAAAAGTGATGAGGCTAAAACCGAAGATGCCAAAAAAGTAGATGAGAAGAAAGCTGAAGGTGCGGCTGAACTCAAACTTGACGTAAGCGCAAGTGAAATGAGCTGGGTCGGCACTAAAAAAATAGGCGACAAACACAACGGTACTTTCTCTCTCAAAGAAGGTAAAATCTCTCTCAAAGATGGACAAATCGCGGCAGGTAGCTTCATAGTAGATATCAAGTCTTTGAAAGTATTGGACTTGACAGATACGACCGCAAACAAAAAACTTGCAAGTCATTTGTTGGCAAAGGATTTCTTTGAAGCAGAGAAATTTGCTACGGCTACTTTCGAAATCACAAACGTTGCCCCTTTCAAAAAAGAAGAAGGGGAGAAAAAAGACGAGAAGAAAGATGCTGAATACACTATAGCTGACCCCACGCACACCGTAACGGGCAATCTTGAGCTAAAAGGCGTAAAGAAAAGCATTACCTTTCCTGCCAAAATCAAAATAGAAGGCGACAAAGCTGAAGCTGAAGCAAAATTCAATATCAATCGCAAAGATTGGGGAATGGCTTATGGTACTGAAGAATCTTTGGGCGACAAAATGATAAATAACGCCGTAAATATCGGCTTGAAGTTGGTAGCAAACAAATAAAATACCTTGCCTACCTAAACTTGCCCTTGCCTGCCCCGCGCAGGCAAGGGCATTATTTTTTGTGCTGTTGCGCTTTTTTCAGCAAGACGTAAAAAATAAACGGAATGATTTTATTGTAGGGGTGGGGTTCACCCCCACCCAAGCCAAAAACAGGGTGTTTCAATTAAAAGTTATTTGCGTGGTTTGGGTGGGGGTGAACCCCAC
>JAAFJK010000802.1 GCA_013298105.1 Cytophagales bacterium | reverse complement strand
GGCTTTGAAAGGCAGGAAAGTTTGGGTAAGTGGTTTTGGGGTGGGTACTTATTTGTATGCCAAACCTGCTACACCTTACCTACATAGGGCATTGGCTGATAGACATTTAGCCCACCTGAAAGAGTATAATACGCTTGCGGCAATATACCACAACTTTGAGCGCGATTTGCCTGAAGTATTGATTGACCAAGATGGCAAAGCAACTGAAATGCTGGATAAGCTGCCTTTGCTTGCCGAAAAATATACGCTTCGCCCACAAGGAAAATTGAAAATATATATGCTGAAGAAATCACGTTAATTGCCAAAACAAGCTATCTTTGCACCATGAAAACAAAAGGCTTACGCAACGAAAAAGTCAATATTGTTACTTTAGGTTGCTCAAAAAATCTGGTCGACTCCGAAAATATCCTTACCCAACTGCGTGGAAATGATATTCAAGCCACCCACGAATCCGAAAAACAAGATTACAATATCGTCATCATCAATACTTGTGGCTTCATAGAGAATGCTAAACAAGAATCCATAGATACTATCCTCCAATACGCCGAAGCAAAAGAACAAGGAATTATCGAAAAAGTATATGTTACGGGCTGTTTATCAGAACGCTACAAGGACGACCTTGAGCGTGAAATCCCGAATGTAGATGCTTATTTTGGTACACGCGATTTGCCTTTACTACTCAAAAAATTCAAAGCAGACTACAAACATGAGCTGGTAGGCGAGCGATTACTTACTACCCCAAGACACTATGCCTACCTCAAAATAGCGGAGGGCTGTGATAGACCTTGTGCTTTTTGTGCCATACCGCTTATGCGCGGAAAGCACGTTTCGTTTGAGATGGATACGCTCGTAGGGCAGGCAAGGCAGTGGGCAAAAAATGGTACAAAAGAACTCATCTTGATAGCGCAAGACCTTACTTACTATGGCTTAGATATTTACAAAAAACGCAACCTTTCTGAACTCATGGCACGCCTCGCTGATGTGGAAGGCATAGACTGGATACGCCTTCAATATGCCTATCCTGCAGGTTTTCCGCTCGACATCATAGATGCTATGAAGCAATATCCCAACATTTGCAACTACCTCGATATGCCTCTACAGCATGGCTCTACAGAGATGCTCAAGCGCATGAGGCGTGGCATCACACGCGACAAGACTGAAGAACTTGTAGATAAAATTCGTCAAAAACTACCCGAAATCGCTATCCGAACTACACTCATAGCTGGACACCCCGAAGAAACTGAAGCTGAATTTGAAGAAATGTATCAATTTGTAGAAAAAATGCGTTTTGAGCGTTTGGGCATTTTTACTTATTCGCACGAAGACAATACACATTCTTTTACTATGCCCGACAACGTACCCGAAGAAGTAAAGCAGGAAAGGGCGGACACTATCATGGAGCTTCAGCAAGGCATCTCTGACGAACTCAATGCCGCAAAGGTAGACAAGACATTCAAAGTGCTATTTGATAGAAAAGAAGGTGGCTATTTTATAGGGCGTACCGAGCATGATTCTCCCGAAGTCGATAATGAGGTCTTGGTTGATGCTTCCAAATACTATGTAAGTGTGGGAAGTTTTGCGCAAGTGCGTATCACAAGTACGGCAGAGTTTGATTTATTTGGAGAGGTGGTAGATTAGTTACAAAAAAATAAAAATGCCCTTCAACAGAAGGGCATTTTTTATTCCTCTACATACTTAAAAACCTTTGTACCTTTGGGTGTGGTAAGTGTGATGGTATTTTTTTGTGCATCATAGATAAAAGAGCATTTTGCCTTTGTGGTAGGTATAGTCCCTGTGCATTTCCAAACAGCATTTCCCCCTTGTTGCTCGCAGGGCGAGGTCGTGATAGGTTGGGCTATCGGCAGTCCATTGTTGCCATAATAGGCATACGCCACCATAGGAGGCGGACAGATATAAATGCGCTCCGTATTGAAAGCAAATACATACTCACTGCCAAACTCCCTATCTCCTTCTGGCATCGTTACGGCTCCGCCCATGCCTGTGTAGAGCGAAAAAAGTTTGTAAGTTTCTCCTGTTTGGGGATTTTTGAAAATGACATGATTATTTTCAGTTAATCCGTTATCGCCTCCTTTTTTTACAAAAGTAAGTGCAATTTTCTTTTTGCTATTCAGGGGTTGGTATTGGGCTTCTTTAGCCATCATATCTTCGTCTTGCAAGATATAAAAAGCCTGCAGACCTTTAGGCGACCTGTTCACGAATCTTTCCCAGTTTTGCGCTTGTGCGGTAGCGCAGGCAAGGCAGAGGAGGCAGGCAAGTAAAGTTCTCATAAAGTTACGAGTTTAAAAGTCCCTGATTTTTTATCGAATTGTAGTTCCGCAAAGTCCTTCGAGACTATGCCCACCAAGCCTGTTTTGAAGCGAATGGTTGTTCCTTTTTGGGGGATTTCTGCATAGACATTGCGTTGATTGGCATCTACAGATTCCGTATGTTCATTTTTGAGTTCTATAGTTTCTGCCAATTTCTGGATTTTGGTAATATCGCATACTTTTGCGGTGATATTTTGCATTTCCTCATTATAGAATACGAGTGATTCTGCAGTCTGTCCCCAGCAACCCATACCACCGCAGGCATATTTGAAAGAGCCAAATATTTTTTCGCCTTGAGCTGTTTTCCACATAGCTATAGAGTAAAGTGCAGACTCCATGCCACATTCTTTTTCGCCTTGAGGTGGCAGACAAATAGTGATGTAACCATTCGCAAGGTCTTTGGTGTTTTCTTTATAAGTTGCACCTTTCAGAACAGTTTTCTGAAAGTTTTTTACAAATTTTTCGAGGTCATTTTGTGCCATGACCTTGCCTACGCAGGCAAGGCACAGGTAGGCAAGTAGGAAGTATTTGATAGATTTCATAATGCAAAATAAACGCATTTTACGATTCAAAAGTATAGTTTTTTATGAATCCTCTGTTTTTTCACATGAAAAACGGTTTTGGGTTTATAAAGCCCCAAATAAAAAACTTGCCTGCCCCTATACTATCTATTTTTAGGTAATGTCGCTGTCAAACTAAGCAACTTTACAACGATACGCCAAAGCCAAGCGAGATACTTTGGGTAGGAGAGTCTCTATCCCAAAAAAAGCGTGTATTCAATGCAATAGACACGCGGTCTGAAAATTTGAATCGCACACCAGCCGCCGCATTTGCACTGAAGTCTGTGTATTTTCTACGAAAGCCAATAGTAATGTCGCGCTGAAGTGTAACGCCAGCTCCCAAGCCCACATGAGGCGTGAACCTGCCTATTTTGAACCGCGCTTCGCCATTGGCATGAATCGGGAATTTGACTTTTTCCATAAAGCGTGTTTCTTGCCCACGAAAGTAGAAGTAATCTCCTGAAAGGTTGATAGAAAAAACATCAGATAGATTGTAGCCAAATTTTGCGCCTGCGCCACCACCTACACCGTAAGCGTGCCTCCAGCCAAAGAGCGGAATGCTTGCGTTGGCGTGTGCGCCAAACGTGATTTGTGCATTTGTGTTTAGCGCAAAGCAAACACAAAGAAAGAAAGTAGTGAGTAGTTTTTGGTAGGTAAACATATAGGTAGCTAATTTTGCACAAAACTATAAAAAAAATCAGATATTTTCTAAATCTTGTGTTTTTTTAGTTCGTTTTCTATGATTTGAAAAACCGCTTCTTTCAACTTGCCTACGTCTGCTATCGTCAAGCCTACTGTAGAGATGGGTTCATGAAAAATAACGACAGACCTGCGCCATTGCATTTTACTGATTTTAAAAAGCGAAAGTATGTGCCAATTATATGGAATCGTAACAGGCACTACAGGCACTTGTAGCTCAATGGCTAACTTAAAGGCACCTTCTTTGAAAGGCATCAGGGTAGGAGAGGCATCTGCCCATATCCCGCCTTCAGGAAAAATAACTAAGTCCTTGCCTGCCCCCAGTGCCTTTTTGCAGTCTTGGTAAGTACGATAGCGGTCTTTCATACTTTGCCGATTGATGGGGATATGAAAGGTCTTGAATATTTTGCCCAAAAGCGGGACTTTTAATAAATCATGCAACCCCACAAAAGCAAAATAACGCCCCACAGTCAAAGTAAGCAATGGAATATCCAAAAAAGAAAAATGATTCGGGCAAAATAAATACGCAGTTTTTTTTTCAGGTATGAAGTCCCAGCGTGCGCGGGCAGGCAAGGCACACCACGCAAACCACAGCCACGCCCAAATCCGACTCAAAACCGCATAATGACTTTGCCACCTTGCCTGCCACATCAGCAAGGCAAAAAACGGATACAGTCCCAAAAAAGTAACCCAAAAACCAACCGCCCACCAACTAAAGTATAGGTATCGAAGCACCGTCCACATAATTTATAAAAAAGCAAATTAACTACAGATTTTGTGAATTAGCAATCTGTAGGCAAAAAAATGATGCACTTCTCCTAAAAATTCTTTAATTTTGCATGAGATTTAAGCGACATATTTTGTATCATGCACAGCCTCAAACAATTACGCGACCTTTGGGAAAAAGAAAAACTTGCCTACCAAACGCTACCAAGCGCACCTCTCTGGGGTGCTTTTGAGTAAATTAGATGGTATGAAATTGGAGTATAAGTTGGTTTTTAAGGGAAATAAAAAACGTTAAATTCCTTAAAAAGAGGGTTTTAGCGGAGTTTTAGTAGGCAAGTTTAAAGACTGTAAAAATTAACAGACTTTTTCAAAAGTAGCCATTAACGGTAGATTAACACCAATAATTTTGTTACTGACTTTGAGTTTCTCTTACTTTGCAACAAAAAATAGCCCTATGAAAACCAACTTTTTGAGTGCGTTAACCCTCCATTTTTTATGTTTATTGGTGGTTACTCCTTGCTTACAAGCACAAGATTACAAAC
>JAAFJK010000023.1 GCA_013298105.1 Cytophagales bacterium | reverse complement strand
TCTGAATTAAACAAGCAAGAAACCATTAAGATTTTTACGAAAAAGGGATTTGATTGTGATTTAATATATAAAAGAGAATACAATCAACGTAATGGGGAACATAAAGCAGTTATCGATTTATGTGTCTTAGCCGATACCCCTAAATTAGTTATAGAAAATAAGGTTAAGGACTTTCCCACACTTGAACAACTTACAAGAATTAAGTCTTCTTTTACAGATTCTAATAACGATTTAGAGTTTATTTTGGTTACATTATTTTGGACTTCCGATCTAAATTTTGAAGGTTGGTCTGTCAAAACATATAGAGATATTTCCAATAATATCAACCCAAAAGCTTTTTCCAATAATGAATACTACCAAAGTTTAATCTTAGATTACAAAGAGTTTATATTAAATTTATCTTATTTAGCAGAAAATTTAGAAGTTAAAGACGAGTATGATTTTGCAAATTCGTTTAATGGATATCTTTATGCTCAATTAAATGAGATTAAGCTTTGGGAAACCTATCAAAAGATGAGAGCCAGTCATTTACAAGTTGAATTTAACAAAATAAAACATATTGATGTGAAAACAGGATATAGTATCAACAATCAAAAAGCTACATTAGATTTTTTTATCAGCATAGAGGGTAAATATAGAATAGGTATTCAGGTTGAAGATAATCAATATAGAAAGTTTGTAAATGGTTTCAACGCAAAAATATTTTCAGAAAATTTAATAAAAAATAATATATTTCTAAGTCCATCATTCAAAGGCAGAGGAAATAAAATGTATCTAAATTATGGTAGTGATTTTAAATATCAATACGAAAAGATTGAAAAAATGACTTTTGATGATTTATTTAAAAAAATAAATAATGACATTGAAGGTATAAAATTAAACAGCAAAGAGATTATGGCGCAGATGCCATAAAAATAGATTCCTGCCATTGTGAATATTTAGAAAAATTGGGACTAATTTTGTTCTATAGCTGTACGCCACTAACCAATTTTTCGATACCCAAAACCTTGCCTGCGTACTGTAGGCAAGGTTTTGGATTTTAGAAATAAAATTTCTATCTTTGTATCATGAAAAATACAGATAATCTTGCTTATCTATCTTGGGAAAAAATAACCCAAATGCACCCTAACAAGTGGGTGGTCATGGGCGATTGCTTGGAAGACACAGGTTATGCACCAAAAGGAGGCGTTTTGCTTGCCATAGAAAATGACCAAGAAACAGCACTACTGACTGCCACCCAAAACAAGTGGCAAACAGGCATGAAAAATTTCAGGGTAGTTTACACAAGTGTAATAAGCATACCTGAAGATACAGTTCTATCTTTGTCTTATCTTAGCCATATCAAATGAAGATTCCGTTTGAGTACAAGCATAACCTAATTATGGTCAAAGTGGATATTGGCATACGAGTCAATAATGAACCATTATTATTAAATTGCCTGCTCGATACAGGTTCAGATAAAACCATTATTACGCCACCTTATATCAAAGCATTAGGAATGTCGGAGAAAGACAAAATAAAAGACCTCATCATAAGTGGCGGAGGTGGGAATGACAAAGGCTATTTGTTGGAATTGCCTAAAATTTCGTGCTTAGATTGTGCATGGTTCAACCCAAAAGTGGTTATCAAAGATTTTCACATGGGTTTATATTTCTTGGAAGGAATTATAGGTTTAGATTTTTTCCAAGCTACTCAAAAGAAATTGGTTATTGACTTTGTTAAAAAAGAACTTGAAATTCTTGAAAGTGCCGCATAAATTTTCATAAAAAGCCTTGCACATTGTGTGGTAGGCAAGGTTTCAAACGTTTTACAACAAAACCCCTTTCAATATGACAGCTAAAGAAAAAGAACTCTTAGACAGCATAGACCCAAAACGCGCCTCTGAACTCCTAAAACGCGCTTTTGATAAAAAACGGCAAAGTTGGGAAGATGCCTTTGGCGATAAATTGCCTGAAGTGTTGGCTAAACTAAGCGCAACACTTGAGAAAAAAGATAAAGTGTAACAAAAATCCCCAAAATGCGCTTGTGTGCGTTTTGGGGATTTTTTTCTGCCGTTGTGGGTGTTTAGAAAAAAAT
>JAAFJK010000789.1 GCA_013298105.1 Cytophagales bacterium | reverse complement strand
GTAAGTTTTTTTTATAAATTACCATAATATTTCTAATAAAAAGCGTAAAATTAGCACATTATTTTGATATTTTCACAATAGTATTACTTTCTAAACACACTCTAAAGTTTGCGCATCTATGCTACCAGTCTTGTTGGCTTGTGGGTTGTTGAACAAAGATTTGTTCGCGTGAGTTCCAGCATTTGTCTTTGCTGAAATCACTGTTTTTTCCTCGTCCCCCATGTCCAATCAAGTAAAATTCATAGGCAAAGGAACTGACTGCCAAATACGCTTCACTCAATCACAGGTAAGCACCAAACACGCCAAAGTAACACTTACAGGCTACAATACCGCTATTCTGGAGGATTTGAACTCCACTAATGGCACTTTTGTAGATGGACTTCGGATAGGCAAAGCTAACATTACCCCCCAGAGCAGGATAGTCATAGCGAACCTGCCTGTCTCGTGGGAGCAGTTATTTCCTTCTGCACAGCCAAATCCGAACCCAAACCCAACCATTTCTCCCGAAGAGCAGGCGAGGGTAAAGGCAGACTTCCAGCAACTGCAAGTAGTTTATGAAAACTACAAAATCCAACAAGTGAAAATAAATACCTCCGTAACACGAAAAAGGGGCATCGTAACGGTTGTAGCCGCACTTTTGCCTGGTATTCTGATTTTGGGGTACAACCTACTGATGAGCCAAGAATTAAACCCTATGATCATCGTAAGTGGTGTGGGTATAGGAGGCGTATTTGGGGGGGCTATCAGCTCGCAGATAACCGCTACCGAACAAATCCAACAACTTACTGATGATTTTAATGAACAATATGCTTGTCCAAAATGCAGGCGGTCTTTTGGAAACAGACCTTGGAAAGTTATCAATAATGTTGGCTTGTGTGATTTTTGTAAGACCAAGTTAGTGTAAGTAAGGGACGAGTAAAAAATAAAATGGTCAGGTTTTGTACTATATTTTGGGTTTAGATGAGGCGCAATAGAAGCGCGAAAACAGTAGGATAGTGTTTTGTAATGAATATTGCAACAAAGTATAAACACAAAAGATGGTTGTCTGACAATTTTTGTGGAGAGGAAAAAGAGCGCACTTTGTCCTCCTGAGCGAACCACGAGATTGTTCGCTTTGCTCACAATGACAAAGTCAAAATCCCCATTCCCCTTTGGGGTTTGGGGCTAAATAATTACAATAAAACAAACAACTTTGCACCTAAATCAGTGAATTGAGATAAGTCGAAATAGTTTAGTTTTGCTTTTGAAATTTCAAAATTAGGAACAGGTAAAAAATAAATGGGAAAGTGCTATTTTTGATACCTCAACCCTGCCCCAAATGGAGAGGGGTTAAAAAGATTTTCGCAAGAAATCTATCATAAAACATATCGTTTTCGGGCTTTTATTGCACTTTACCCAAACGCAAAGTATTGCACAAAATTTCTCGTTTCTTAGCAGACAACTACTGGTCAGTCTTTCTTAGTTGTTCGCAGTCTTTTTTTCGGATTGGCAATCCGCAAGCGGATTGCCAACCGAAAAAAAACGAACATTTAACTAAGACTGACCACTACCTCAAAATCCGCATACGCTTGAGCATTTTCTTTTCAAACTCCCAAAAGAACCGAAATTGCCCAAACAAAAAACCGTACATCAAAAGCAGTACTTGGTAGGCAGGCAAGATGGCAAATACATAGATGACAGTGCGCCAAACTATATTCGTCTTCTCAGTGATACCCAAAAGCCAAAAAAGTGGTGCTTTCAAATACAGCACTGTAGTACCCGTACAGGCAAATACTACCAATACAAGTAAAACTTGCGTCAGGCTTTTTAGTTGCCAACGCTGTTGCAGTTTTTCAAGAAAAGACATACAGGTTATACGCCTTCGGCTATTACGGTTTGAACTTCAGGCACCATGCGCTTCAATAAATTTTCGATGCCCATCTTCAACGTGATGGTGGAAGAAGGACAACCACTACAAGAACCTTGTAAAAGCACTTTCACAATGCCTGTGTTTTCTTCAAAAGAATGAAATCCAATAAATCCCCCATCTGTTTCTACAGCAGGACGGACATATTCGTCAAGAATTTGTTTGATTTTGCGGTCTATTTCAGGCTCATCTGCATGGGGTATAAGCGAATTGGATAAGTTTGTTTTGAATACAGGCTTATCTTCTTCCAGATATTGCTTGATTTGTTGCTTGAGTTGTGAGATGATGTCGTGCCATTCGTACTGCTCAGGTTTGGTAATCGTAACAAAATTATTCATTACAAATACGCGCTGTACATAAGGTAGTGTAAAAAGCTCTTGAGCAAGAGGCGAATTTTCGGCACTCTCCAAGGTAGGAAAGTCATGCGTGATGCTGTCTTCTGCCAGCATCACATTTGCCACAAACTTCATAGAGTTTGGGTTGGGATTCGCTTCTGTATAAAGATTGATGTATCGATTCATATACTTAAAACTTATGAAAGGTCTTTTTGGTTCAAATCTATTGGATTTTTAGCTTATAAATTTGCCAAAATAGCCACGCCCAACCCACCAAAAACAACAACCCTCCTATTGGTGTGATAGCACCCAACTTGCCTACGTTCGTAAGTGCAAGGGCGTACAGCGAACCCGAAAATATCAAAATGCCTCCTAAAAAACAATATCCTGCAGGTGCAAAATTCGCTTCTCGAAAAATATAACTCAACACTCCGACAGCCAAAAGCGCGAAAGTGTGATAAAACTGGTATTTTACAGCCAACTCAAACGTATCTACGCGCTGATGCGCTGTAAGGAGTTCACGCAATCCATGTGCGCCAAATGCGCCTATCGCAACAGCTAAAAAACCAGTGATAGTGCCTGCTAAAAGAAAAAATTTTGTCATCTCAAAAAAAAGTTATAACTTAGTGCCACAAAAATCGTTTTAAAAAGTAAACAAACCAAACCCTTTATATATATGAGTATCAAAAATGTGCTTTCGATAGCGGCTGTCATCATAGTAGTCATGATAGTATGGAAATTTGTGAAAGTGGCTTTCAACTATGCCCTCATAGCAGGTGTAATATACTTGCTGTATGTATTCTTTATTGCCCCCAATACAAGTAGCAAAAAAGAATAATTGACTGCTTGTGCCAGTACACAGGCTTCTTGTAGAAGACACTCTCTAAATCTCATAAGCAGGATAGAAAGTAGGTCTTTTCCAAGAAGCCTGCTTATTTCTATCTATGCCGTTAAACGCCAAAAAACAACGATTTGTCTATAAAAAATGTTTTTTTATAGATTATTTTGCAAAAATATTTTGAGAAACAAAACATTAGAGCTAATTTAGCGCGAAATTTATAGTTATTTAACATTTCCGTCATAAGTATTTATGAGAAAAATAAACTTCTTACTACTTTTTGTAGCCCTCATTTTGTCTAATGGGCTATCTGCACAAAATCAATACTACCCTTGGACGGTAGGGTTCAGCTACGCGGGTGTAGATTATACACACTCACGTGAGAACTTCACGCTCAAGAACATGAACTCGGCGGCACAGATAAACGCAGGTCGTCATATCATGTATGGTGCCTCAGCCATTGCCAGTGCGCATTTGGGAACATTGCGTAAGCCTGACTACCGTTTCCGTAACTCTGTGCAGTTTTGGAATCTTATGGTGGGTGGGCAATATTCTTTTGCCAATGGATACATCTTGCCTGAAGACTTCGTAGTAGAGCCTTATGTGATGCTTACTGGCGGTCTGCACAATGAAGACAAAATAACTATGCCTGTTGGTAACTTAGGCTTCGGTTTTAACTTTTGGTTAAATGATGCCATGGCTATAAACACACAAGCTACTTTCAACAGAATATTTGACAAATCGGCAGGTTTGCGTAGCTATGACGTTTATTCAGTAGGTTTGCGCTGGCGTTTGGGTTCAGGCAAAGATACTGACAAAGATGGCATCACAGACAAAGAAGACAAATGTCCTGAAGTATATGGCTTGCCTGCCTTTATGGGTTGTCCTGACTCTGATGGTGATGGTTTGGAAGATGCAAAAGATGCTTGCCCGAACGAAAGTGGCAAAATAATCGCGCCTTTCAATGGTTGCCCCGATTCAGACAATGACGGCATTTTGGACAAAGAAGATACTTGCCCGAACGAAGCTGGCACACCTGAAATGAGAGGTTGTCCTGACAAAGATGGTGATGGCATCGCTGACAAAGACGATAGCTGTCCCGCGCTTGCTGGTACTAAAGCATTGAATGGTTGCCCTGACTCTGATGGTGATGGCATCGCTGATAAAGATGATTCTTGCCCTATGCAAAAAGGAACTTCAGCTTTCAGAGGCTGTCCTGATACTGATGGTGATGGCATCGCTGACAAAGACGACAACTGCCCCACAGAAAAAGGTGTAGCTTCACGTCAAGGTTGCCCTGAACCCGTAATGACTAAGGAGAAGGAGAAAGAAGTTGAAAAACAACTTGAAATGGACGCAAAAATGATTCAGTTTGAAACAGGCTCTGCTATTATCAAAAAAGATTCTTATGACGATTTGGACAAAGTAGTAACGCTTATGAACCAATTCCCTGCTTCAAACTTCAAAGTAGAAGGTCATACTGATAACGTAGGCAATGCAGTAGGCAATAAAACCCTTTCTCAAAATCGTGCAGATGCTGTAAAAAAATATATCACAGACAAAGGTGTAAATGGCACACGCATTGAGGCAGTAGGCTATGGTCAAGAAAAACCTAAAACTACCAACGCCACTCCTGCAGGTCGTCAAGAGAACCGCCGCGTGGAGATTCACATTGCGAAATAAGTAACTTTTAAAACCTAAGTACAAAAAAGAGTGCTTTCTCTATGAGAAAGCACTCTTTTTTATGGTTGTCTGACAATTTCTGGGGCAATCTCTTGTGGTTGCCCTTTTTGTAAGGCGATATATCATTTTCAGTCGTGTTTTTTGGAATAAAAGGAATGAAAATAAAATAACATGATAATTTCACTCACGCGAAGCCACGCTGTAAGCGTCTGTTGGTATTGCTTAACCGCATAAAAGCTGAATAACAGACGCTTACAGCATGGC
>JAAFJK010000724.1 GCA_013298105.1 Cytophagales bacterium | reverse complement strand
CACAGGCACAGCCCCTGCAAACAACTATAGGTTTTCAAATGAAAGGGCAGACAGCCCAAGAGCAGACAGCCAACAGGAAGCCACGAGGCAAAAGCATTGATTATGACAGGGTAAACGACCTGCTCGACAAGGGACTAAAAGCCAAAGAAATTGCACGCTTGTTGAATTGCACTGAAGGTACAGTCCACAAAATAAGACGTGAAACAAAACCCTAAAAAGTGCTTTTTGCCTAATCAATTCGCAGTTTTTTCACTTTCCTTGCCTGCCTATACGGTAGGCAAGTTTTTCAAAACCTCTAAACAATAAAACGCCATGACAACACAAAACAGCGACATTTTCACGCTCAAAAACTTCAGGTTAATTTTTGAGTACGGCAACGAAAACAGCGGACAGCTTATGTTTGATAGGTTTGTCAAAGACTACAAACGCAATGAAAAAGCCTTTATTCAACATCTTTGCGACATTGACAGGGCTAAGTTTGATAAATTCCAAAAACAAAACTCTATCATAAATAAGAGGCAACAGGGCAGGCAAGTGCAAAGAGCCATGCGATTTTTAACAGCGTTTGAGCGCATACGCGACAGCCTCCAAAATTGCAAACAAGAACTTGCCAACGCCACACCCCAAGAACCACACAAAACCCGCTTTTATACCAAAAAATATGCGCAGTATAAAAACGAATATGCCCAAGCCTTGCAGAAGTTCAAACGCGCCATTAAAAACAAAATTTTCACAATGCCATGAGAAACTACACCAGCATAACCGCCACGCGCAATATTTTCAAAGTGTTTGCGCAAGAACTCAAAGACCTGCAAATCCGCGTAAAGCAAGGTACAGCTACCACCCAAGACCGCGA
Source organism: Cytophagales bacterium (assembly GCA_013298105.1). Classification (GTDB taxonomy): domain Bacteria; phylum Bacteroidota; class Bacteroidia; order Cytophagales; family Microscillaceae; genus RDXI01. Next base: position 1,379 of record JAAFJK010000724.1, on the reverse strand, counting down.
GCGATTGCGGGACTTGACAAAGCTAAAAGCAAACCAAGACAATCAATTTTAACGAACCTGAAGCGCAAACTTTGCGCTTCAAAGTTTTTAGTAAATACTCAAAAATAAGCAGTTATGCAACCAAAACTAACATACAGCAGAACACCCAAGCGAAGCAGAGAAAACGAGTTTTGCCCTTGTGGGAAATCTAACAATGATAACAAATTTTGTTCCTTTGCAGGTTTTGAGGGACAGGGCAAAGGCAAATGTTTTGCTTGTGATAAAACATATTTCCCTGATAAGGAAAACGGCATAACTTACAGCATAGACACAGCCAACGAACCCAAAAAACGCCCTTACTACAAAACAGTCGGGGAGGCTTTGTCAGATTATACAAGCCACTTGCACAGCTTCATGCAAAACTTTGCAGGGGAGGACTTAAGCACCCACTTTGAAAAATATTGTATAGGGACAGACCCAAGAACAGGTAAAACAGTTTTTGGGATAGCAGACAGCACAGGCGATGTGCTTAATCTTAAATATTTTCAGTACCAAGACAACGGAAAACGTAAACAAGACCAAAACCCCTATTACACAAAGGATTGTGAACGCTGTTTGTATGGTCTGCATTTATACGACAGCGCAAAGCCCACTATCATAGTAGAGAGTGAAAAGACAGCACAGGCACTCGGATTGTACTTTGATGATGAATATAATTTTTTAGCCACAGGAGGCGCAAACGGAAGCAGGAAAGAGTATTTTTTGCCCTTGATAGGCAATGAAGTTTATTATTTTTGTGATAACGATATAGCAGGAAGAAAAAACAAAAACATTGATTATTTGCGCGAGCTTCACAACGAGAACCAAATACAACTAAAAATAATAGATACCTTCGTGCATTACGCACCCAAGTATGATTTGGGGGATTATTTGTTTGAGTTCAGGCAAGACAAAACAGGGCAGGAACTGAAGCAATGGATAAACAAAGCCTCCTTTGCGCCCAAGCCCGAAGCAAAGCCCGAACCCAAAGCAAGTTATCAAAATGATAACTTGCCTACCCAAGCGCAGTCCGCAGAAAGCCACACACAAGAAACCCAAGAACAGCCCACAGAGAGCGAACCGCCACAGGGCAACAGCCAAAAAGCCGAACTAACAAAAATAAAAGAGTATTTGGGCTACAGGTATATATTTAGACGCAACATCATAAGCCAAAGCATAGAATTTGCGACCAAACAGAAGCCTGAAGCCTACCAAGTTGTAAACATAAATAACTTGTTTTGTGAGTTGTTGGAAGTAAATTTTAAGGTAGGCAAGAACATTGTGGAGGCATTACTTGATAGTGATTTTGTGCCAAACTACAACCCTATAACGGCTTACTTTGAAAGCCTAACAGCTTACAA
>JAAFJK010000672.1 GCA_013298105.1 Cytophagales bacterium | reverse complement strand
AGCGTCTGTTATCGAGCTTTTACGCGGTTAGGCAATACCAACAGACGCTTACAGCGTGGCTTCGCGTGAGCGAAATTATCATGTTATTTTATTTTCATTCCTATGTGTGGGCAGGCAAGGAGTTTTATAAACCTATTTCTCTACCATTTCTTTGAATGTCTGCATCACTTTTGGCAAAACTTTTCTGAATTGCCCACCAAGCATAAACCCAAAAATATACTTCAAAAAGCCTGTAAAAGCAATGTCATCAGTGAAATACACTGTACTATTCTCGACTGTTACGGTACGTTTGATGACAAGTTCGCCTATAGGCATGATAGTATTGAATGTATAGGATTGATTTGGGACAATTTCCGAGATATAAAATTTTAGCTTCGGACCTGTCTTTGGTTTCAAAATACCTTTTGCGCCCACCACAAAATCTCCTTCAAGATTTGCCTCTATGAGTTCAGTGTCCCACTGACTCCAAGTTGGGACATCAATCAGTTTTTGCCAAACTTGAACTACAGTCGCATTTATGGGGACTTTAAAGCTGAAATGGTGATTACTTTGTTTCATGGTGCAAATATCTACCTGCAAACCCAGAAGCTACTGCACCCATGTTAATTTCGTTTTTTGGAAGCCATTTTTTTTCTAATTCTGCTCAATGATTGGGGCGCGATACCTAAATATGAAGCCAAATATTTTAGAGGAACGCGTTGTACGAGTTGTGGTTCGTTGTTGAGCATTTTTTCATATCGAAACTCTGCCGTTTCGGTTTGTAGTTCTTCCAAAATTTCTTCAGTAAAAAATTGTACTTCTTGTATTATTTTTCTTGCAAAGTCAGTCCAACTTTTCAATCTGTATAAATCCATCACTTGACTGTAATTTATTTGCCAAACTACAGACTTTTCAATGGCTTGTATATTTTCGGTAGCCTGTTTTTGGGCATTGAAGCTGGCTTGTGAGGTAAAAAAATAAGGAGCTTCTGTAAAAAACTTGGTTATTTCATTGCCATCTTTGAGGATATAAAAACGAAATAATCCATCTTCTACAAAATAGATATGCCTGCAAACCTTGCCTTCTTCTAAAATTATTTCGTCTTTTTCAATGATGCGTTTTTCAAAACACGCCAAAATTTCCTGCCATTCATTTGCTGGAACTGTAGTATAATTTTCTATGAATTTTAGTAAAGCCTGCATTTTTTAGTCTTTTAGTAATTTGTTCTCAACAAAAATAGCAGTTTTTTTTGGTGTTTGCAAATAACCTTGCCTGCCCACACATAGCGCGGGCAGGCAAGGTTATTTGTACTTCAAACCTGCCTCATAAAATATTCTTACCCAAATTTGATACGACTTTGTGTTTCTTGTATAACTTTGCACCATGAACATCATTATCCCTATGGCGGGCAGAGGTACGCGCTTGCGCCCTCACACCCTTACACTTCCAAAACCGCTCTTGCCCATCGCAGGCAAACCTATGGTGCATAGACTTGTAGAAGACATTGTGAAAGTTTGTGGACAATCCGTCAATCAAATCGCGTATATCATTGGGCGCGACTTTGGACAAGAGGTCGAAAAGCAACTTTGCGAAGTAGCCTTAGCGGTGGGTTCTGAAGGCAAAATATATTACCAAGATGAAAAATTGGGAACTGCCCACAGATTCGCTCGAAGGCGATACAGTCGTGGCTTTTGCAGATACACTTTTCAAAGCGGACTTTACCTTAGATACGACTGCAGAAGGCATCATCTGGGTACAGCGCGTAGAAAATCCTTCCGCTTTTGGTGTTATCAAATTGAACGAAGATGGCAACATTGCAGGGTTCGTAGAAAAGCCTCAACAGTTCGTATCAGATATGGCTATCATAGGCATTTACTACTTCCGCGATGGCGCGTATTTGCGTAGTGAGTTACAATATCTGCTTGACAATGACCTGAAAGAAAAAGGCGAATATCAACTTACCAATGCCCTCGAGAATATGCGGGCAAAAGGCTTTCTTTTCCGCCCACAAGCCGTTACAGAATGGCTCGATTGTGGGAATAAAGAGGCAACTGTATTCACAAATCAACGTTATTTGGATTATTTGCAAGGGCAACAACTGACCTCGCCCTCTGCCAAACTCCACAATACAGTGGTGATTGAACCTGTATTCATAGGTGATGACGTAGAAGTCCACGACTCTATCATAGGACCGCACGTATCGGTAGGCAAGGGCTGTAAAATATCCAACTCTATCCTGAAAAATAGCCTTATCCAAGAAAATACCACTATCCAAGATGCGAACCTGAAAGACAGTCTTTTTGGAAACTTTGTGCGGTACGCAGGCAAGGCAGATGACTGTAGTCTGGGCGATTATACGACTGTAAACCTATAAAAAACTCCTCCAATGTCTATTACCGAAAACATATACCAACAATTCAAACAATCCGCAGGTGTCTGTACTGATACACGAAAAATATTTGCTGATTGTATTTTTTTCGCGCTCAAAGGTGCAAATTTTAACGGCAATCTCTTTGCCTTGCCTGCCCTCCAGCAAGGTGCAAGACTTG
>JAAFJK010000268.1:4179-10455 GCA_013298105.1 Cytophagales bacterium | reverse complement strand
AGCATATTTAGCCACGCTGTAAGCGTCTGTTATCGAGCTTTTACGCGGTTAGGCAATACCAACAGACGCTTACAGCGTGGCTTCGCGTGAGTGAAATTATCATGTTATTTTATTTTCATTCCTTATAAAAAATAAAAGTCCCTTTCTGTTTTAGAAAGGGACTTTTTAGCTGTATTACTTTTAGCTTTTGGCTTCTGTGATGTCGTCCATAATAAATAGGTATTTTTGGATAACTCCTGCTTCATCTCTGATGGGCGAGGCACTTAGTCGGACGAATAGTTTTTGGTTTTGTTTGTTCTTCATGTACAGGAAGTCCACGTGCTTGTTGCCTTTTTCTATTTTTGCTTTTGTTTCTTCAAATTTATCATAATTTGCAAATAAATAATCTATGGGCATACCTTCGAGGTCTGTCATGTCGTATTTTAGTTTGGTTTCGGCTATTTCGTTGGCTTGTTTGATGGCGAGGCGTTTGTCTGTTTCTACCAACATATACGCAAAATTGAAAAGCGTTTCTTTTTGTTTGTATTCTTGTTGGTAGGTTTCGAGTTCTTTTTGGTTGGATTCGAGTGCCTCCATGTTTTGTTGCATGAGTTCTTCTTGGTTTTTCATGCGGAGGGTATTTTGGGTAGATTCGGCAAGGAGACGCTGTGTACGTTCGTTGATTTTTACGGAGGCGAGCGTAGAAGCGATACTTTCGGCTACTTTTTCCACAAATTCTATCTCAAATTGTTCCAGTCTTCTAAAAGAGGCTATCTCGATGATACCAAATATTTCGTCATTGATTTTGAGTGGTACTATCAAGATACTGTCGGGATTTGCTTCTCCCAGTCCAGACGTGATGCGTACATAGCCTTCGGGTACATCTGTCATGTAGATAGTTCCTTTTTCTTGCCATGCTTGTCCTGCCAATCCATCGCCTTTGAATATACGCTGTTCGAGGTATTTTTTCCTGTCCCACGCATAGCAGGCGATGAGCTTAAGATAAGATTCGTATTTTCTGCCATTCGAGTTAGCCTGCGCCATGCTGTCCTCCACTATGAATATACCGCCTTGATTGGCTTGCATATACTTCACGAGGTTGCTGATGATGGTATCACTCAATACATCAATTTCAGTATTTTGCTTTAGGAGTTCACTAAATTTTACCAGACCTTCGTTTGCCCAACTTCTACGTCTTTCGCCTTCGGCTACTTTGGCAAGGTTCACGCGCATCTCAAGGAGTGCATTTCCGAGTACGTCATTGGCACTGAGGGGTGTATATACGGCATCATAATTTCCTTTACCAATATTTTCGGCAAAAGCAGAGGTTGATTTTAGTCCATAGACGAGCTTGTCGGCAGAGTCTGCCATTTCGCCAATCTCATCACGATTGAATTTATAATGTCTGTCTTCGGGAAGTTCGCCTTTACCCAATTTTATAAATACGCTGTTGATGTATTTGATAGGATTGATTATTTGTCTTCTTGTCCACCAAGATACGCCAAAGCCTACAAAAATAAGCACCAGTCCAAGTATCATAGTGAGGTAGTTCAACCAATCGAACGCGCCCAATATTTTCTTTTGTTCTATATCTCTGGTAGTTTTGATTTCACTGATAAGTTTTTCTGTTTTCTTTTGGATTTCATCTCCGAGTGGCAAAAGTTTTCGGACGAGTATATTATTGACCATAGCCACTTTCTTTTCATTGGCATAATCTTCTGGCTCTGCCAGCTCATGCATGATATTTTCTTGATAGCCTTTCAGCTCATCAAATTTTTTCCAAAGCGTATCCATGCGAACAGTATGCTCTGCTTTCTGCCATTTGTTTTGGATTCTTTTTAAGCCATCTTTGAACTCTGGGAAGGTGCTATGCAAAAGTTTCAGTGCCTCAAGCTCTACCCTGCGGAGTGTAGTGGGCTGGTATGCCCATGCTTGTGTATAGCTTTGGCTTTGGGCGACTTTCAACCGAAATTCATTCAACTTGAATATCGCGGGATTGACGATATTGGAAGTATAAGCGATTTCTTTGCTACTATCTTGGATAGTAATGATACTAATAAGACCATTCAAGATAAAAAAGAAGTAAATAAACAAAAAACCTGCTACGATTTTGTCGGTTATACTTTTGAGGGCAAGTATGCGTCTAAGGCGTTTCCACATGATATTCAATTTTTTAGGTAGTGTTGCATATTTTACAACAAATGTACGACTGTTTTTTGAATAGGCAAAATTAGTACCAAAAAATGAACGTTTTTATCTACAAAATAGTTAGCCTTTGCATGAAGACTCTTATTTTGGGCGCGTCTGAGAATCCTGAACGCTACGCCCACAAAGCAACGTTACAACTTCTCGCGCATGGACACGAGGTGGTCTTGGTAGGCAAGGCAGAGGGCAGTGTACTCGATAATCCGATACTAAAAACCTTGCCTGCCCAAACAGACATAGATACGCTTACGCTGTACCTCGCGCCACAAAATCAAAAAATGTGGTATGATGCCATTCTGAAACTGAAGCCCAAACGCTTGATTTTCAACCCTGATACCGAAAATCCCGAACTTGCCTCCCTTGCCGAAGAAGCAGGCATAGCTACTACTGAAGCCTGTACGCTCGTACTTTTGGCTACAGGGCAATACGAATCTTAGACTTCTATTGTAAATTTGTAAGGAACGAGTAAAAAATAATTTGAGCATATTTAGCCACGCTGTAAGCGTCTGTTATCGAGCTTTTACGCGGTTAAGCAATACCAACAGACGCTTACAGCGTGGCTTCGCGTGAGTGAAATTATCATGTTATTTTATTTTCATTCCTAAATTGGGTAATCATGCTTAGCACCAAACAAAATACCAATACAAATTAGTAAAGTTGCTATCAAACTTGCACCCAAAAGGCAGGCAAGGCGCGAATCTTGCCTGCCTTTTTGCTAATATTTTATCCCTATCTTTTGATAAATAAAGCTCAAAAGCCAGGCGGGACCAATCAACAAAAACTGTACGTCTTTGATGAAAGAAGGCTTTTTGCCTTCTATACTATGCCCATAAAATTGCCCTATCCAAGCCACCACAAAAATACCCAAACAAATCGCCCACAAAGGCGCGAAAGTAAGTTGTGAAAGGTAATAAATGCCAGCTATCATGCCTATACAAATGACCAACATTCCAACTGCCATCGCCCACGAAAGCCGTATATAAAAAATCAGTGCCAAACTCAAAGCAAGCGTAGCCCAATTAAAAAAAGGCTTGTAAGCCACAGGCGCAAAGCCTTGCAATATACCCGCAGGGATAGACCAAAGCAAGCCAATCAAACTAAACAAGATAGCAGGGACACAAATCCAGTGCATCATCTTGTTGAAGCTGTTTTGATGGCTCTCACCATATTCAGAGAGCCATTGAGCTGTAGTGCGCATAAAGTATAGTTTACTTTTTGTCTTTTTTATCTTCTTTTTCTTCTTGGAGTTTTACTTTTTGTTTGTCCTTGAGCTGTTTCGAAACAAGCAAAAAGGGTCCCGTAACTACTTTGTCGCCTTCCTTCAATCCTTCCAAGATTTCGATATTTTCATAGTCGCTGATGCCTGTTTTGACTTCGCGCTCTATGGCAGTTTGCGTTTTGGAATCATATACGAATACGATTTCGCGGACATCATTGGCTTTTTTAGGCTTTTTGTCTTGGGTAGCGTTTGGATTGTTTACTTCAGGTGTTTTCTTTTCTTCCTCGCGTTTGCGGGTAGTTACAGCGGCAGAAGGCACAACGAATATTTTGTTTTTCTTATTCGTAAGTACACTTACAGAAGCACTCATACCAGGTCTGAAAGGGGAGAGTTTGCTGTTGCTGTCCACCAAATCTTTGTAAGAATCATTCAAGATACGTATTTTTACTTTGAACTCTGTTACGGCATCAGCAGAAGTAGTAGCATTGGCAGTGTTGGCTATCTCAGTTACGACTCCTTCAAACTTACGTTTTTGGGTAAGATACGCATCTACTTCTATCTGGACTTTTTGCCCTACCTTGAGCTTCACAATGTCGTTTTCGTTTATATCTACTTGTACTTCCATAGCATTCAGGTTGGCGATGATTAAGATTTCTGTGCCTGCCATTTGCGCTGTACCCACTACTTTTTCGCCTTTTTCCACACTCAGTTTGGAAATTACGCCACTTGCGGGGGCGTATATCTCAGAGCGCGAAAGGTTATTCATAGTTTGATTTAGGTTTGCTTGTGAGCTTTGCATATTGTAGCGTGCTGATTCTATGGATTGCTCACTGACGGCTATTTGTTGTCGAGCGACTTCATAGTTCGTCTTTGCGGCTAAAAAATCTATTTCAGACACTATTTTTTGGTCAAAAAGTTTTTTACTACGTTGATATTCAGCTTCCAGCCTGCCAAGTTCAGACTTGCGCTGTACGAGTGCGGCTTGGGCTTGAGTATAGTTTGCCTTGCCTGCGTTTACGCCTGCGGTAGCCGCATCTACAGCACTCATGAGGTTGTCGGGGCGCACACGCGCGAGTAGCTGACCTGCCACTACCGAGTCGCCTTCTTGGACACGAAGCTCTACGATTTCGCCTGAAATCTCAGAGCTGACCTTGATTTGTGTTTCGGGTTGTATCTTGCCTGAAGCACTTACCTGCTCTGTGATGTCGCTTATTTTTACAGAGGCGATAGTTACTTCTGAAAGTTTTTCTTGTCCTATCCACCCCATACTTCGCGCCATCACTGCCAAAACTATCAAAATGCCTACTAAGATGAGCAGATTTCTAAGTAAGTTACTGCCCTTTTTTTTCTTTGCCATGTTATTACAATTTTTGCTTTGGACTATAAGTAACGGTTTTTAAGGATTTATTACAATAGTTCTAACAGCAAAATCAAACAGCCCATGCCCAAAACAAACCAGCCGAATATTTTTTTCAATTTTTCATTGGAGATGTATTGTGCAAGCCGATTGCCTATCCAAGAGCCTAAAACTGCCAAAGCTGTAAATGCTATCAAAAAATCCCACCGAATAGGAATAGCTTTTTGCAAATCTGTCAAAAAACCAATACTTGAGTTGATGGCTATGATGAATAATGAAGTCCCGACTGCTACTTTCATCTCAAGTCCTACCAAAAGTACCAGTGCAGGCACTATCAAAAAACCGCCTCCTGCCCCCACAAACCCTGTCAAAAAACCTACAACCACTGCCTTGCCTGCTATCCGTACAAGGTCGAGGCGGGCAGGCAAGGTGGTAGGCAAGGCGCAAGATTGTATCATAGCTTTGGCGGAAAGTAACATCAAAACCGCAAAAATCAGCATCAAGCCTTTGTCTTTTGCTATTATAAAATACTCCGTATCTAACCAAACGGCAGGCAAGGCAGGCAAGACATAGTGGCGCGTAAGATAGACCACTATCATGGAAGGAAAGAAAAAAGCAAGTGCTACTTTGACATTCACTTGCTTCAAAAGACCTTTTTGCAGTGCGCCGAGCCAAGCGGTACTGCCCACCACAAATAGTGAATAACTCATGGCTTCAGAGGCTTTGATACCTGCCACATACACGAGTACAGGCACTGTGAGGATAGAACCTCCTCCGCCTATCAAGCCCAGCGAAATGCCTATCCATACCGCAAAAAAAAATGCAACTGCCATGTAATAGGTGTAATTTTAAAACCCAACTTTACGGTATATATCATTCAAAGCCACTTCACAATCTCCTATCACAATGGTTTTATTTTTGTCTGTTTCTGTGTGCATCAGCCAATCATTTTCAGGTGTGCGTGTATATGTTTTGACTTCTACGCTTTCACTATCCACCAAAACGTATTGCCCAAGGCTATTCAATTTCAGGTAACAATCCATCTTTTCTGTTCTGTCATAAGATGCCGTACTTTCAGACAATACTTCAATAACCACAGATGGATTATGAAGGATATCTAAGCCTCTTTTCTCATGACGCACAATATTAGGAGTTTCGCAGACTATCATTACATCAGGATAGACATATTTTTCACATTCAGGCAAGGCAAGTAATATATCACTTGACAAAATTATACAATCATGTTTGTCAGCGCAATCTCCCAAAGCTCGAATGAGATTGATAATAATAACATTATGTTCAAATTGCGTACCTGCCATAGCAACTACCTCGCCTGCGTGATATTCGCTTTTGTGGGTAGCTTGCGCCTCTTGTGCAAGGTATTCTTCAGAAGATATGAGTGTTGTTGTTACCATAATAGCATAACGGATTTTGTTTTTTTTTGGTATATTTTAAACGTTCCACTCTTTCAAGAAGTGGAACGTTTATCATTTTAACTTTCCTTCTTCACAATCAC
>JAAFJK010000268.1:0-4169 GCA_013298105.1 Cytophagales bacterium | reverse complement strand
TGCATAATTTGCTCAAGCAGTTCATCAGGCAAGTCTTCTAAATTCAAAGAAACTTTCAGTTTTGTTTTGGCTTTCTTTTGCGCATTTTTGACTGTTTCAAGGTCAGGATTTTCAATCATTTCCTCATCTTCTTGCAAAGAATCTTCTACTACTACAGTTTCGACTACTTTCTCAATAATCGTGTGTTGTGTTTCCTTGACAGTTTCGTTTTTGTAGCGCAAAAGTTGCAATACCAAATGCTCGCTCAAAGTCGCGGATTTTGTGATTTTAAATAATTCTTCTTCAATATTGGGCGCGTTTTGATTGACATACACGATTTCTTCAGCAAGAACTGAATTATCGCGCTGGAAATCTTTGATAGCTGTATCACAAAAACGCAACTGATAAGGCATCTCGCCTGCGTACAAATACACGCGATACGGCACTTCTTCACGCCATTTCATGTAGTGGCTCGCGCCCCATTCGTGGCTGTTTGCCTGCAATGCTTCTACATCTAAAACCTCCTCTATTTTGGAAGTTTTGGGTTCTATGCCTTTCAGTTCTATGTTTGTGAGCGCGATACCTTCCTTGCCTACAGTTTCCACCAACTCGCCTACCGAAACGCCATATTTTTCTGTAAAAATGTTTTGTTGTTTTGCATCAAAGTTATAGAGTTCGCCATAAAAACGTAACTTAATTTCAAGCGAATATATAATTCCACCTTCAGAGCTTTGGCTTTTTATGTACGGTAGTATATCCAAGTTTTGAATATCACCTAAACTATTGTAAATTTTCCGCAAACCCGCCAAACGTTCATCTTCATTTGAAAATGTAACTTCTTTTTCCAGTAGCCAATAAGTTGTATTTTCTAATACTGAAACATTTTGGCGCAAATCATTTACTTGTTTTTGGGTAATAGGCACGCCTTCGCCTGTTCGCAAATAGTGGCGCATCAATACTAAAGAGTCATTTATATGCACTCCTAAAGCCTGCAAAAAACCAATTTTATCAGCTACTAAGCGAGGCTTGGCAGGAAAGGTTTCCTCACCTTCTTCTGTAGTGGCAGGCAAGCGCAAAACCGTTCTTTCGGATAATTCTGCTTCTTCAAAACCTTTTTCAACCCAATCTTTCAACCATTCAGGCAAGTTTTCACTTGTCAAAGCGTGTGCTTCAGGGTAAATATATTTCCCAAAATTAAAATTTATTGTATGCTCTGTGCCGTACAAAAGTATGCTTTCAGGACGTATATTTTCCTCTAAAGCTATCCATTTTTGGTAGGCAAGATTTAAAACAGTTGGCATTAAAATATGGTCTGTATTCAAACTTTGAAAAAGTTTAGCATAATCTCCATCATATTTACCTTTACCTGTAAGAATTTTGTCTGCAACAGCACTCAAAGGAGGGTAAAATACCATTGACCCATTTTGTTCCATCATAGATTTGACAAATCTTTCAACCAAAAATTCTTTAGTGGCTGTTGGACTACAATAAAACACCTCTTTCTCAAAATACGGTTCAATAATCACTCGTTGATTGCCTACCTCAAACGCACCACGTTTTTCGTTTAGGTGTAGCATTTCCGCCAAACCCGCGTATTGCTCTTGCGATAAAATAGCCCTTGAGTCTATAAAATCCGCGCCTTTAGTATGCCAAATCTCGAACTCGCCTAAGCTGATAAACTCGCCTGCTTGGTTCAAAACTTGAAAATCTTTGAGTATTTTTTCTTGATTATTCGCTTTTGCAAAGAGCAAAACGAAGGCAAGTTGTGAAGCATTTTGGAGTTGTGCAAAGTCTTTTTTCAAGTCTTGCAATATCAAATTTGCCCCACGTTCTTCATATTCGAAGCATCTTTTCTTCAGCGAATTAGGAGCTTCATAGTCTTGTATTTGCGCAAAAATTTCTTCTAAAAATGCCTGATGCTCTGCAAAAACAGGCAATACATCTGCCAACTGTAGCACAAACTTGCCTAATTTTTCTAACGAAAAACTAACTGTAGGCTCGAATGCTATAGTATTCAATGCTATTAACTCCATTCCTTTTAGCGGAACGTCCTCTGCTACTGCACTATTATCCCATTTCCCCACAAAAATCTTAGCACGCAACGCCCCAAAATCTGCGTCTTTATTTCTAAAAATTTGCAATGCTTGATGTTCAAAGCTACCTTTTCCGTATATCACATCTTCCCGAAGCACAATTTTATCAATTTTGCTGAAAACTTTTTGCTGTAGTTCCGCATTGCCACTTTCTGCCAACATAGTCGTGAGCATCTCGGCAGGCATATCTTTCGCCTTTGAGAGCAACTCAAAAAGGGGGGCACCTTGCAAAAGTCCTTTGTTTCGAAGGGCAGGCAAGAATAGTTTGGTAGGCAAGATTTTGTACTGCTCGCCATACATTTCGCGCACTTTTTCCGCAATGCCTTGTTGATTTTTGTCTAAATAAACAGCTGTTATTTTGGGGTTTTTACGCCTCAAGATAAACTCTTTTGCATTGTTTTCGCTTTCTTCTACCACAAAAATCTCAAAGAAATTTTCATTCGTTTGGTCTAAAAACTTCTGCAAACTTATAATTTCGTCTTTATTCAGCGTAAAAGTTTCCTCTTTCAAAAGGCTTTGCACAAATGAATTTTCTTTGGTTTTGAAAATCGTTTCTTGCAAAAATGGCAACGCTTCGGGGTGTGGGGTAGGCAAGCCTGTGAGTTTTAGGATAGCCGAAGCCCACGAAGCCCCCCAGCCCCCGAAGGGGGAGTGCAAATCTGTGGACTCCCCCTCCGGGGGCTGGGGGGCTTTATAAAACACTTGATTCGCATTGACAAAACCCATTTTTTCATCTACAAAAATGTACGGAAAAGCCGTAAGCGGTTTGGTGGACTTGCCTGCTTGTGCATATTTCACTACACTTTCATAAAACTTGCCTACCGCCTTGCCTACGGATTTTTGGGCAGTAAGGTTTTGCCAATCGGCTAAGATGATGTTGTTGTAAACAAGCCCCCCGTCCCCCGAAGGGGGAGTAAGCAAAAGACCTTTCACAGACCTTCCCCCTTCGGGGGTTAGGGGGCTTTGACTTCTATACCCCTCCAACCACTCCTCCACTTCCGCACCACTCTCAAGCATCTGCGCCAAAGGCAAGACACGCCCACTTTCACTTAGGAAAATAGGCAAGTTTTGTACGTCTTTTTCAGGCAAGGCTTGCGAAAGAAATGCGTAAAGAGCCTGCCTTTCCTCGCCTGAAAGTTTGATATGTTGCGCACTTTGTATATAACTTTGGAGGCGGTTTTTCCAATCTTTATCAGCCGTAAAATCCGCTAATTTAAACGGTTCTTGTGCCAAAAAGGGCAAAATCTCTTGAGCAGGCAAGTGCAAACTAAAGGCTTTCCAAACGGCAGTTTTTAAAGCCCCAAAAGCCAAAAAAGAGGTTAAAGCCTTATGATACAACACCTTGCCTGCCTCCTGAAATCCATGCGTTTCATCAACAAAAACTGTAGGCACATTCAGCAATTTAGGCTGTCCTGCTTTTTTGGCAAAAAGGGTGGTAGCGAGTTTATACAAAGCCCCCCTGCCCCCGAAGGGGGAGTCCGTTTGTTCTCCTTCAAAGTTGGGTATTGTTCCCCCTTCGGGGGTTAGGGGGCTTTCAATAATATCCGCCCAATTCGGTTGCAAAATATTGGTATAAAGTTCCCACGAATCCTTGCCTACCAAATACGGTTTTATGGCTTCTGTTTCTTCTTCAGGTTTGATTTTATACATCTCAAGCCAAATCGGAACTTCGGCATCAGAGGACAAAAGTCCCGCTAATTTGGTCATCTTGCCTGCCCTATTCGAAAACAAAGGTACTTGCCTAATTTCTTCTTCTTTGATGGAAGTGAGAGTTTTGAAGAAAGACAATAAAGAAGCCCCAAAACTACCAGCCCCCCAGCCCCCGGAGGGGGAGTGCGTTTGTGTTCCTTTTTCGAAGTTTTGGGCGTGTGTTCCCCCTCCGGGGGTTAGGGGGCTTTCAGAAGTTAGGCGACTATGAATCGCATTTACAATCTTTACAAATAGTGCCTTTTCATTTGTCAAATAATCTAATTGCCCTGAAAGTTGCTTTAGAATTTCTAAAGAACCGCTTTTAACCTCTCCCCCTGCCCCCTCTCCATTCTGGAGAGGGGAAGTACGCCCCCCCTCCATTTTGGAGGGGGCTGGGGGGAGGTTCAT
>JAAFJK010000288.1 GCA_013298105.1 Cytophagales bacterium | reverse complement strand
CCGTAATTTCATATCGGCGGTGTCCACCTGTAGTTCTATGGGCAGTTATTTTACCTTCTTTTTCCCACAAACGAAGTGTTTTGGTCGTAACACCGAGTAATTCTGAGGCTTCTTGAATACTTATCACGGCGCAAAGTTACACATTATATAGATAAAAACAAATGAATTGTATAATTTTTTATAAAAATGTGCAAATATTTTTTACCTGTTTAAAGCCCTTGCACTTCTACATGGATTAAGCACCACTTTGTCTTTCCATCTTTTGTAAAAATCTTTACCAATTTGTCAGCATGGCGATTGCCTTCGTCTGTATCGGGTAGGATTTCAGCCAATTCTTTGTCCAAGAATATAAATTCTTTGCTAAAATCTACTTTTTTCTGTGCAAATGCAGGAAAGAAATAATGCAAAAATTCAGCAAAAAGGTCTTCAATAATGCCTTTCCAAAGCACGTCTTTAGGGACTTTCAACATATAGTATATAACTAATAAAATACTGTAATTATTGTATAATATAGCCTGTTTTTATTGCTACAAAAAAAACTTGCCTGCCCACATCACGTGGGCAGGCAAGGGCTTGAAAAACCAAAAGTTGATGTTTAAAAACATCAACTTTCACTTTCTATTCTCCTATAGAAAGAATAGCAATTTCCGTTCTGCGGTTGAGTTGGTGTTCGGGTTCTGTGCAATCTACGCCATCAGGACAGTTATTCGTAAGTTTGATTTCTCCAAACGAGCTAATCTCTAATCTATTTGGGTCTATGCCTCTCATGATAAGGTAATTCATAGCAGAATTTGCTCTGTTTTTAGCCAACTGCACATTGTACTCAAAACTATCGCGTGCATCTGTGTGGCTTGACATAGAAATAACCATATTTGGATATTCATACAATACACGCAATACGCGGTCTAAATCCCTTGAGGCATCTGGGCGAATGTTGTACTTATCGAGGTCATAATATACTGTCAAGACATCTACCACTTTTACCTTTGGATTGCCTTTAAAGGTATATTTTTTACCATTTGAGTTGGGTGTAATCAATGGATTTCCATTGGGGTCTTTGCCAAAAGGTTGTTTTGGGTCGCGCCCCAAAAGTGTAATCAAGCGCGGGTCGAGGGGTTGCGAATCCGAAGGATACATACGGATTTTTACGGTATCAGTCAAAATACCCCCTGTTTGTTTACATTTTATCAAAAGTGGTTCGGTTATTTCAGATTTTCCGTCTGTATATTTTTCTTTAGTCGCTTTGAGGTCATACCCTGAACTCACGAATGTATTTATCCTAAATGTGGAATCGTTCAATGCCTCAAAAGGCAGTGAGTTTTTATTTTGTTTGTCTGTTACGGTTAGTTTTGCTTCGGGGATTCCCTTGCCTGTGATGGCATCTACTATCATCACACGCACCTCACAAGTTTTTACTGAAAACTTATAAATGTCATCATCTCCTACCCCGCCATCGCGGTTTGAGCTAAAATAACCTTCGTTTTGTTCGTTGTCAAAAATAAGACTAAAATCGTCTTTATTGCTGTTGATAGGTGAGCCAATGTTTTGGGGAACATTGAATTTATTTTTTTCCTTGCCTGCCCGCGTTACAAAAATATCCAATCCGCCAAGTCCTGGGTGTCCATCTGACGAGAAGAATAAATTGCCTTGTGCATCTATGTAAGGGAAGCCTTCTTTGCCTTTGGTGTTTACTTCTTTGCCAAGATTGATAGGTGCGCTCCAACCTCCGCCGTTTGTGCCTTTACACATCCATATATCCGTTTCGCCTATGCTACCTGGCATATCTGACGTGAAGTAGAGCGTTTGTCCATCAGCTGAAATGGTAGGGTGGGCTATAGAATATTCTGCATCATTGAATGGAAATTCAGTAACATTGAGCCAATCGCCTGAACCTTGTTGGGCAGAGAATAGTTTGAGTTTATTGATGTCTTCGCTACTTTTGCCAAACTTGCCTGCGTTGAAGTTATTGCGTGTAAACATAATAGAAGCTCCGTCATTGAAAAATGTACTTGAGCCTTCATGGTATTGGGTGTTCAGATTATCGCTGAAAGGCTTGGCTTTTGGTCCTGCACCTGGCGCATAATATAGGTCAAGAAAACGCTTGCCTGTCCATTTATGCACAAGTTTATTTTTTTTGTCATCTCTGGGGCGATTCGAACAAAAAACTATGCCTCCACGATAGTATGCAGGGCTAAAGTCTGCATCTTTGGAATTGAACGGGGCAATCTCTACAGTATATCTTTCTGCATCTTTAAAAAACTTATCTACATCTCCATAACTCACAAAAAACTCTTTTCCGCGCTTATCGCTTTTCATGGCTTGTGAAAATTTATCATACCATTCTCTTGACTCTGCATATTTTTGATTTTGTGCAAGGGTTTGGGCATAATAAAGTTTGTTCATGGGGTCTGCGCTCTCGTTTACTACAAGTGCAAACCACCTTTCGGCATTTTGTGTGTCGTTCATTTTACGATAACACATAGCCAATTTTTCTTTTGCTTCCAAGCTCGCGCCTTCTTTTGCCATGACTTGTTCAAACATTTTGGCGGCTTCGGCATAATGGAATTTATCAAATTCCTCTACAGCGCGTTGCATAGCACCGCTTAGGGGCTTATCTTGTGCGCCTACCTTGCCTACGCAGGCAAGGAACAGGGCAAAAATTAGTACAATATGTTTCATAATAGATATACGGTTTATGATTTTAGATTTACGACTTGGGATTTACGAATTGAGATTTACGATTTACGATTGAATCGTAAATCAAAAATCGTAAATCGTAAATTAAAAATGCCTTGGTGTAACGATTTTGTCCTTGCCTCCCTTGCCTGTCCTGCCTTGATAGCGAATCATAATCTCATGTGAAGCTCCGCGCGGATTGGTAGTGCTACCCAATCTTGTCAAAGTAAAATCAAAAGCATACCCTAAAGTTAAGTTTTTGTTAGCCATGAACTCAAAAAGCAAATCAAACGAATCACGTACACGATAAGACGCACCTACGCCAAATTTGTCCTTGAACCAAACATTTAAGTTGATGTCAGGAGAAAGCGGAGAACCTTTTACGTACTTCAACATAAAAGAAGGGCGCAATTTGATATTTGGATTCAATTCATAGACGTAGCCTGTATTCAAGAAAAAATGTGAGTTATGCTGTACTGTCGTAACATCTAAGCTGTAGCGTGTGGTAATAAGTTGAGGTGTTGAAATACCTGCATAGAACTTATCTGTGTGGTACATCAAACCTACACCCACTACAGGTATTCCTTTGCTTACATTGTTTGCAAATGCAGGGTCATAAACCGAGTTGTTTATAGAAGTTTGCACACTTGCATAGTCTGAGCGATATTGGCGAACCCCACCATACATACCAAAGCCCAACTTGCCTGCCCTGCCAACACGCAAATGATACGCCCAGTTGAAAAGTGCGCTTGTAGCATTACTCACACCTATTTTGTCATTCAAAACGACTGCCCCTAAGCCGAGTGCGCCATTCAAAAGCGAGCCATTGACAGAAAATGTCTGCGTTACAGGTGCACCTTGAATCCCAAACCATTGCCTACGCAACAGCAAAGTGGCACTCAAAGTACCTTCCTCACTGCCCACATACGCAGGATTGACTGCCTGCATATTGAACATATATTGGGTATATTGAGGGTCTTGTTGCGCTTTCACGCTCTGAAAAAGGGCTATCCAAGCGATACATAACAGCCCCCAAAATTTGAATTGTGTGAATGTCTTTTTCATAAAGATTTAGAGAGTTTTATGATTTAGAGTAGGGGCAGGCAAGGTTTTGTTTTCTTTTTCCATAACGCAGGGGGTTGCAACCCTTATGCTATGTAGAACAGGGTTTCAAACCCTATTCTATTGAGATTTATTTTACTTGCCTACCCAACTCAAATCGGGGTTGTTATCTTTGGATTATTACGTTTCCTGTACGTTTTTTCTGTTTATTGCTTCTGAAATCTACTATGTAGAAGTATGTTCCATCAGGCAAGCCTTGCGCGCTGTTGTGTCCGATACCTCTGTTAGCTCTGCCATCCCATTCGTTTTTGTAATGTTCTGACTCATAGAGCAAGTTACCCCATCTGTCAAATATTCTCAAATGAATGTCGTAGCGTTCAGCTCCCAAAATCACAAATCTGTCATTGATGCCATCATCATTGGGAGAGAAACCACCAGGTATAAAGATGTCTTCACAATCTGTAACGTTGAAGAATATTTTAGCCCCATCACATTTCACGATAGAGTTCGGGTTGGTGCTACCATTGTCGCAAGCCACATAACTTACGCTATCACGTCCTACAAAACCCGCTTTGGGTGTATATTCAAATGAACCATCAGCTTTGACATCAAATATACCACCCGCCGCAGTCAAAATAGGCGTAGAAGGTGTTACAGTCAAGGGGTCTCCATTGGCATCAGAGTCATTTGGCAATACATTTCCTTTTACAGTCGTACAGTTGTCTGTGTTGAAAGTATCGTCTTTTGCATCAGGCGTACTGTTCGTACAAGGCAATACAGTGATAAATACTTTCGCAGTTCTGCACACAGGGGTAGGCAAGTCTTTGTTACAAATCGTGTAGCTTACTTCATCAAGTCCCACAAATCCATTGCGAGGCAGGTAAGTCATGTTTCCATTGGCATTGATATTTACCACACCACCATTGATTGTTACAAAATTCACGACAGCCGTTGCTACAAATTCGCTTACAGGCGTGTTGTTATTTTGAGGGGCGGTTATGACATTCAGCGACAAGAGCGTACAGAAATCTGTAGTTCTATTGAGGTTGTTTGCGATAGGATTGTTACAAATATCCACTTTCACTACAGCCTTATCTGTCAATTCTAAGGCAGGACATTGAATATTATTCAATACTGCAGGTTTTGCAAACACGCTGTAAGTATAAGTCGTGGTAGCGTTGGGCGAAGTAGTAGGCGAAGGAATGGTAAAGGTTATCAAACCGCCATTGCTCAACACTGTACTAAGCACCGCACTTGCCTGCCTCAACTCGTAAGTAATGCCCGCTTCTGTATTTGATACAGTAATATCAATGTTGGGCTGTCTGTCTTCGCATATTGTCAAATCTTTTACTACCAGACCTACATCAGTGCGAGGATTAGGCACTACGGTTACTGTTACTTCGTCTTGAGTAGCCGTACAAACGCCATTGCTTGCTCTCCAACGGAAGGTATAAATACCGCCTATCAGATTGTTTACTTGCGTGTTTGGCGAGTTCGCGTTTACAAATATGGCACTGTTAGGTCCCGTTAATTGTGTCCAAGTTCCCAAACCAACCGTAACAGGTACAGCATTCATGATTACACTATTTCCACCACAAGTGCTGATGTCTGCACCCGCATCTGCTACTGTAGGCACTGCAAAACGTTTGATGTTTACAATACTTTCAGAATTTGCACAAATGCCATTTGATACTGTCCACCTGAATATGTTATCTCCTACAGAAAGGTTTGTAACACCTGTGATGTTAGAATTAGGTGAGTTGATTGCGCCTGTACCACTTACGACTGTCCACTGACCTACACCCACACTTGGATTGTTGGCAGAAAGAGTCGCTGTAGTAGCACACACTTCTTGGTCTGCGCCTGCATTGGCAGGGGTAGGCAAGGCATCTCTCGTGATAGTGATAGTAGCTTCGCTTGGCACACAACCGCCATTGCTGATAACCCACTTGAATACGTTGGCACCTACTGATAGATTGGCGACTTGGGTGATAGGACTGTTTGGTGCATTGATAGAACCTGAACCTGTCATCACTACCCAAGTACCTGTACCCACTGTAGGCGTGTTGCCTGTCAAAGTCGCGGTAGTCAAACATACATTAAAGTTATTGGCTACTGTTGCTACTGTAGGGGAGGCAAGGCGCGTGATTGTTATGTCAGCACTTGTAGAAGGACAAGCTGTTCCTGTGATTGTCCAACGGAATACGTTTGCACCCAAACCAAGATTCGTAACAGCTGTAGTAGCATTATTTGGATTAGCCAAAGTAGCACCACCACTTATCACTGTCCAAGTACCTGTACCCAAAGTAGGCGAGTTGGCTGTCAAAGTAGCATTCGTAGCACACACCGTTTGAGGCAAGCCTGCATTGGCAGGAGAAGGACCTGTTTCGCGTGTGATGGTTACGACACTTTCTGTCGCAGGGCAAGTACCATTTGAAATTGTCCATTTGAATACATATACACCCAACAAATCCATGCTTGTAACATTTGCATTGTTTTGTGCAGGGTTGCTGAAATTCACTACTGCACCTGTAGGCACACTTACTATAGTCCACAGACCTGTTCCTACTGTAGGTACATTGCCTGCCAGCGTATAAGTAGTGGCACAAATAGTTTGGTTTGCACCTGCATTTGCCACTGTAGGCGATACTTCACGTATGACAGTTACTTCAGAAACTGAACTTGTGCAAGTGCCATTGCTGATAGTCCAACGGAATACGTAAGTACCCACTATGCTCATGTTGTTTGCATTGCTGTTGTGTTGTGCGGGATTCGTGAATGAAGCACTTGCACCCGCAGGCTGGCTTACTACTGTCCACGCACCTGTACCCACCGTAGGCAAGTTTGCACTCAATGCCAATGTATTGTTGCAAGTGGTCGCATTACTTCCTGCAAATGACGTAGAAGGCGCGCCATCTCTTGTGATTGTGATGGTGCTTTCGCTGTTTACGCAAGTGCCATTGCTGATGCTCCACTTGAATACATAATTGCCTGCCAAAGTCAAGCCGTTTGCAGTCGCATTATTCAACAAAGGATTGTTGAAAGATACTGAAGTTCCCGCAGGCGCACTTACTACTGACCACATACCCGTACCAACGGTAGGCAAGTTTGCACTTGTAGTATAGAAGTTGGCACAAGTGGAGGTACTCATACCTGCATTTGACAACGTAGGCGCAGTTTCACGAATAATCGTAACCTCTGATGTAGAAGTTGCACAACCACCATTGGTTATAGTCCAGCGCAAGATATAATTGCCTGCCACTGTCATATTATTGATAGTTGTACTGTTTTGCGTAGGATTTACAAATATAGCGGCGGCTGTCGCAGGTTGTGAAACAATCGTCCAAAGACCTGTTCCAACTGTCGGTACATTTGCATTCAATGTGGCTACATTGCTACACAATATTTGGTTATTACCTGCATTGGCGGTAGTAGGCGCGTTTTCTTTTACAACCGTAACAGTGCTTTCGCTGTTGGCGCAAGTACCATTTGAAACCGTCCATTTGAATACATAATTGCCTGCCACTGTCAAGCCGTTTGCGGTTGCTGTATTACTGTTTGCATTGTTGAATGCCACTACTGCCCCACTTGGTACACTCATCACACTCCAAGTACCCATACCCACCGCAGGCGAGTTAGCACTCAAAGCAAATGAAGTAGCACAAGTAATTTGGTTTGTACCTGCATTAGACATCGTAGGTGCAGTATCTTTTGTAATCACTACATCAGACGTAGAGGCAGTACAAGTACCGTTAGAGATTGTCCAACGTAATTGATAAATACCTGCTACAGTCAATCCATTTATCAACGTGCTATTTTGTGAAGCATTGGCAAAAGAAGCTGTGGCGGTTGCAGGCTGACTTACTATACTCCACGAGCCTGTTCCAGCCGTAGGCAAGTTTGCATTCAATCCAAAGAAGTTTGCACAAGTATTTGCATTGATACCTGCATTGGCGGCGGTAGGGTTGATTTCCCTCGTGATGATAATGGTGCTTTCTGAAGGAGCGCAATTACCATTGGCAACCGTCCATTTGATAGCATAATTACCTGCCACACTCAATCCATTCAAGGTTGTATTATTTGCATTTAAGCTACCAAAACTTACGATAGCTCCACTCGGCGCACTCACTACAGACCATGTACCCACACCACTCGTAACTGCATTGGCACTGAGGGCTTGGCTATTCAAACAAGTAGCCGCAGATGGCGTAAGAATTACTGAAGGCGTAGGAGGCACATCTCTCGTGATTGTAACAGAGCTTATGCTTTGAGGGCAACCACCATTTGAGATTGTCCACACAAAAGTAGATACACCCAAAGGCAAGTTTGCCACATCTGTATTAAATTGGGTAGGATTCGTGATGATTGCACCTGAAGTGGTTGTCCACAAACCTGTGCCATTTACGGGGTTATTTCCTGCCAATACAGCCGTATTCAAACAAGTGGTTTGATTCAAGCCTGCTATCGAAGCCGTAGGACTTGCCAATCTTGTAATCGTAACAGTGCTTTCTGAAGGCGTACAACCTCCATTAGAAATTGTCCATTTAAATACATTGGCACCCACACCCAAGTTAGAAACTGAACTGTTGTTGGTAGTAGGATTGTTGATTGTTCCCGCACCACTTATGAGTGTCCACAATCCACTACCCACGACAGGGCTGTTGCCTGCCAAGGTAGCTGTAGTAAGACACAAAGATTGGTCTGTACCTGCATTGGAAGTCGTAGGTGTATCAAGTCTTGTGATAATTACAGTGCTTGTAGAAACTGTACAAGTACCATTGGAGATTGTCCAAGTAAAAGTAGTTGCACCTACAGGCAAGCCCAAAACAGTTGTATTAGGAGAGTTCAAATTGCTAAATGTAACACCCAAAGTTGTAGTCGACCAGATTCCTGTTCCTACTACAGGCGTATTGCCATTCAAAGTAGTTGTAGGCGCACATATCGTTTGACTTCCACCTGCATTGGCTATGGTAGGCAAGGCATCTCTTGTAATGGTAACAGTGCTTTCCGAAGGAGGGCAAACACCATTTGAAATTGTCCATTTGAATACGTTAGCACCCACACCCAAGTTAGATACACTTGCATTGGCTTGTGTAGGGACAGCGATTGTACCCGCGCCACTTACCAATGTCCATACACCAGTACCTACTGTAGGGTTATTGCCTGCCAAATTAGCATTGCTAAAACACACAGATTGATTTAGTCCTGCATTGGAGGCATCAGGCACACCCAACACATTGATAACCACTGTACTCACACTATTGGTACAACTTCCATTAGAAATCGTCCAAGTCAAAGTATTTGCACCCAAAGCTAAACCACTTACGGTTGCATTAGGAGAGTTTGCATTGCTAAATGTAACACCTGTACCACTCCAAGCACCTGTACCAACCGTAGGCAAGTTTGCACTCAAAGTCGCTGTACTCGCACAAATAGTTTGGTTTGTACCTGCACTTGCCACTGTAGGCAAGGCATCACGAGTGATAGCTACTGTACTTTCGCTGTTTACACAAGTGCCATTGCTTACTGTCCATTTGAAGACATAACTGCCTGCCACTATCAAACCGCTTGCAGTTGTGTTGTTTGCATTGGCATTGCTGAAGGTTACAGAGGCTCCTGAAGGCGCACTTGCTACACTCCAAATACCCACACCTGTCGTAACAGTATTTGCCATTAAGTTTTGGGTTGAAATACAAGTTGCACCTGCTACTGTAGTAATCACAGAAGCCGTAGGCAACGCATCACGCACAACTGTAACATCACTTGTAGAAGATGTGCAAGTTCCATTTGAAATTGTCCATCTAAACACATAGTTGCCTGCTGTTGTCAAGCCATTTACGCTTGTGTTATTTTGAGAAGCATTGCTAAATGTAACGGCTACAGGTGAGCTAACCACAGTCCAAACGCCACTACCCACTGTAGGCAAGTTACCATTCAAGTTGATAGAAGTAGAGCAACTATTTTGATTTGCGCCTGCATTTGCCACTGTAGGCAAAGTTTCGCGTGTGATTGTAACAGTGCTTTCGCTATTTACACAAACACCATTTGAGATAGACCACTTGAATATATAATTGCCTGCCACAGTCAAACCACTTGCAGTTGCTGTA
>JAAFJK010000045.1 GCA_013298105.1 Cytophagales bacterium | reverse complement strand
ACTTTTTAGGGGTTATGAAAGATGCCCAAAAATGCCCAAGTTATTTTTTACTCGTTCCTTATCTCAATTCATTGATTTAGGTGCAAAGTTACCTGTTTTATTGTAATTATTTAGCCCCAAACCCCAAAGGGGAGTTTTTGTGTAAGTTTGCATTTAAACTTGCCTACCAAAACACTAAAATAGGCGAAAATTGGAGATAATTCTCCCCTTTGGGGTAGGGGGCTAAATAATTAAAAATTAGGATAGCATTTGATATGCTATCCTAATTTTTATGGTTCTTAAAAAATTATTGCGCAGGAAAAACTGTAGAACAGGCTTCCAGCCTGTTGTGTCAAATAATAAACAGGCTGGAAGCCTGTTCTACAGAATATTCCGCAATAACTTTCGAAGAACCACTTTTATTTTTGCGTGTTTTAGTTTATTTGTGTTATTACCAATATCGTACAAGTGAAGTCCACTTCTACTTCCTTCCCTCCGCGCGTGGGGTTCATGGGCATTTGGACGGGGCGTTGTTCGTTCATGTTGTTCGAAGGTTTGATTGTTTTGGTTTCTATCCTGCCTTGTATTTTTACTTCTTTGCCATTGTAGGCAGAGAGTTCTTGCCCAGATTCGTTTTTGAGGACGATTTCTTCCCCATCTTTTTTTACCAATACAAAGTATTCACTGCCTTGAGCGCAATAACTTTGGGTACTTTTTGTCCAAGGCTTTTCTTGGATAGTTCCTTCAAACATGGTAGATTTGGCTTTTTTAATTTTGGTAGTTTTTTTTTCTTTTTTTTGGGCTATGGCATTTGTGAGATTTAAGCACAAAAAGCAGACCACGCAGGCAAGTAAATAACGCATAAGAACAGAGATGTTGGTTAGCAATAACAATTTAAAAACGATATGGGCTTAAAAAAGTTGTGCTTCTTCAAAATATTCTATTACGTGCGTTTTCATGAGTTTTTCTTGCTCCTCAAGCGTAAGGTGGGGCAGGGGTAAGACCTGTTTCCAGTGAGGCCAGCCATCTTGGTCGCTGCCTTCGAGGGCGTATATGCCCGCATAGCTCAGGACTTTACAAGTAGCAATATGCATGAGGTCTTGTTTTTCTTCTTTTTGGAAAGTGCGTATGCCCTGCCCAAGCTCTTGTATGCCTATGAGGAAAAGCACCGCATCTAAGTCGGCAGGTCGCTTGCCTACGAGGGCTTGGATTTTATCCAAGAGCAAATCCCATTTGGCATCAAAAGGTAGTTCGTTTATGCGCATGGCAGGCAAGTTAAATTTTATCAAAAATACGACAATAGGCTATATAATCTACACTGGGCGGGGGGATAAGTCCAAGTTCACGCAAACGCCTCCCCACTTGAGCGCGGTGGTGGGTAGCGTGATTCACGCAATGCATGAGGCAGTCCAAAACCCTGCTCTGAAAACTATCACCTGCCGAGTTTTGGTAGGAGAATGTCCTTTCCAGTTCTGCTTCTTGCAAAACATCTATGTAACTTTTCCAGCCTGCATAACTGTCATCTATAGCCGTTTGCAACTGCTCAAAGCTCCATACGTCCCATATTTTATAGGTGTTAGTGATTTCAGTTACGCGCCTATGCCAAATAAATTGCGCATTCAAGACGTGGCTAAACATTTTTAGGCAATATTCGTCTGTTACTGCTTGGTTTTGCAAAGTTTTCAGCACTTCTTTGTTTGCCCAATCGTTGTAGGCATATAATTTTTGGATATAAGAATATAGCATTTTGGATAAGATTTCTCTGGACTAAAAAAGACCAAACTAAGGCAGTTTGGTCTTGGGTTTAGATGCGGGAGTGGGAATTGAACGCCACTGCCTCGAGGTTATGAGCCTCACGTGCAACCGTTACACTTTCCCGCACTGCAAAATTAGGTTATTGATTTGTAAACACCAAATTTTTTGGTAATATTTTTTAAGTATTTATATTTTTGGAATATAAGTATTTGGTTATGAGTTTTTTATATAAATTTAGTATTGTGGGTAGGCAAGGGCTTAGTTTGATAACGACTTTAAAGATTAGCAACGTTTTTGTGAATACTTTTAGCACACAGATAACGCAGATTAAGCGGATTTTCACGGATTTTCACGGATTTTCTATATTTGAAAGATTAAAAAATCCGTTTTCATCTGTAAAATCTGCGTTATCCGCGTGCCTCTTTCATAAATTAATTATGTCGCTATCAAAGTTATTCCTTTATCATTTGAAACAACAGGCTGGAAGCCTATTCTACAGAATATTCCGCAATAACTTTTGAAGAACCCAACTTTTTTTGTGTATTTGGCAGGCAAGGTGTATATTTGCACTTTCAAATTTAAACACTTTGGTTGAAGCAAAGAACGTTACAAAATGGAACAAAATAAAGACTATGCTATATTGTTGTACTATTGCTACACACATATAGAAAATCCTGCACAATTCAGAGAAGAACACCACTATTTCTGTCTTTCCCTGAATCTTATGGGACGTATCATCATAGCCGAAGAAGGCTTGAATGGTACAGTATCGGGCTTGATAGCTGATTGCGAAGCCTATATGAAAGCTGTGAAAGAAGACCAGCGATTCGCACACATAGATTTCAAAGTGGAATATCACCATAGCCACAGTTTCAAAAAACTATACGTAAGGGCTAAATCTGAAATCGTACACGCGGGCTTACATACCATAGACCCGACTATCCGCACAGGTAAGCACCTCAAACCTGCCGACTTCAAAGCACTCAAAGCGCAAGAAGATGTGGTAGTGCTTGATGTGCGTTCAAACTACGAACACAGCTTAGGCAAGTTCAAAGATGCCATCACGCTTGACATAGAAAATTTCAGGGATTTCCCCGACAAAGTAGCCGAGCTTCAGCATTTGAAACATAAAAAAGTGATTACTTATTGCACAGGCGGTATAAAGTGTGAAAAAGCCAGCGCGTACTTGCTTGAGCAAGGATTCGAAGATGTATATCAACTTGAGGGGGGCATCATCAAATATGGCATAGAAGCAGGCGGAGAAGACTTTGAAGGAAAATGCTATGTTTTTGATGGACGTATCGCAGTAGATGTCAATAAGGTAAATCCCAAAGTCATCTCAACTTGCTATGTGTGCCAAAAACCTTCAGACCGCATGGTAAATTGCGCCAATGAAGAATGTAACAATCACCTGCCCATCTGCGAAGATTGTGGCTGGGAAATGGAGGGCGCGTGTTCAGACACTTGCAAAGAACACCCCGAAAAACGCCCTTACAATGGCACAGGCTACTACCAAAAAGAATTGAATGGCTACAATCCTTATTTGAATGTAAAAAGAAATTGATTGAGTTACGTTCTTAGACATACCCATAGATACTCACAGCGTGGCTTGGGTAAAATTTTTAATAACTTTCAAAGAACCATTTTTAATCTTTAGACTGTTGGCTTTTTTACCAAAAAAAAGTTATCTTTGCAAATGCGATACATACTGTTAGCTTTATTGACTATATGCCTTGCCTGCGGAAAACTCCCGCATGAAGTAGGAGGCACTGCGCCAGACTTTGCTTTGAAAGATACGGCAGGCAAGGTAGTAAAGTTGAGCGACTACAAAGGAAAAGCCGTTTTGTTGCATTTTTGGACTGACTTTTGCAAATCCTGCAAAGTAGAATTTCCAAAAATTCAGGAAATGCATGAGGGCATAAAATCAAACGACTTTGCACTCGTTGCAGTAAATTTGGGGCAAAGCAAAGAAATCTCGCAAAAGTTTCAGCAAGAGTTTGGGGCTACTTTTCCGATGTTGATAGATTCCCAAAACCTGATACAAACACTGTATCAAGTCAAGGTGTATCCCACCAATATATTCATCAATCCAGAAGGCAAAATAGTACGTATCATACGCGGTTGGACAAATAAACAGACCGTAGAGGTCTTTATAGCACAACATACCAAATCATGAACTCAAAAGAAATAAAAAATGCGTTTAGTCTTATTGTAAAATTGGACATCTCCTATACCGTATGTCTGGTATTGGGTATAGTTTTTTATGTATTCACGTATTCTACAGAGCGGATAGCAGACGATATTTTTTGGGTAGTACTTACACTTGCAATGCTGACTACCTACTATTTTCTAAGGCAAGATGTCATCATGCCCCTTACACAGCTTGGTGAGAACTCTAAAAAAATAAACGAAGGGCAAAGCCAAAAACTTCAACTCATAGAAACAGATACGCCCGAATTTGCCCAAATTATACAAAGCTACAATAACGTATCTTCTAATATAGAACGTGCTACTGCCTTTATCCAACAAATAGAAAATGGCAATCTTGAGGCAGAGCTTGGCATCAAGGAAAATGAAAAAATAGACAATCTTTCACAGGCTTTGCTGAATATGCGTGATGCTATGCGCAAGATGAGCTTAGAAGAAAAACAACGGAACTGGACAACACAAGGCGTAGCCATGCTTTCAGAAATATTGCGTGTGAATAACCAAGACATCAAAAGCCTTTCAAGAAGTATCCTCACAGGACTTATACCTTATCTTGAGGCAATTCAAGGCGCGATATTCGTGATAAAAGAAGAAAAAGAAGACACCCACATACTCACTATGGCAGGTGCGTATGCTTACAATCGCCAAAAATATATCCGCAAAGATATTTTTGTAGGCAAGAAATATGCACAAGACCTTATAGGGCAAGTCTTTCTTGAAAAAGCCTCTATACACCTGAATAAAGTACCCGAAGGTTATCTTGACATCATTTCAGGACTGGGCGACTCGCCTCCCCAATTTTTAACACTCATACCCTTAGAAGTGGACAACAACATCTATGGTGTATTGGAGATAGCCGCGTTCAAACCCTTGCCTGCCTATAAAATAGAGTTTTTGGAACGCATCAGTGAGAGTATCGCGCTTACTATCGCCTCTGTAAAGTTTAATCAACAAACCAAAGAACTGCTCGAAGAGTCCCAAAAACAAGGCGAACAACTCAAATCACAGGAAGAAGAAATGCGCCAAAACCTCGAGGAACTTGCCGCGACACAAGAAGAAATGGAACGCAAAAACAAAGAACTTGAAAATATCAATCAAAAAATGGCAGGCAATACACAAATCCTCGAAAAAGCCTTGACAAAATCAAAAGAAATGCAAAAAGAAGTCAAGCAAAAAAACGAAGAAATGCAAGCCCAAGAAGAAGAAATGCGACAAAACCTTGAAGAACTACAAACTACCCAAGAAGAAGTCGCAAGAAAAAACAAAGAACTCGAAGAACGATACGAGCAAATGTACGCCCAAGAAGAAGAAATGCGACAAAATCTTGAAATACTTATAAGCACTCAAGAAGAACTATCCACCCAAAAAGCGGCACTCGAACTAACCCTCGAAAAATCAAAACAAGACCAGCAACAAATACAAGCCCAAGAAAAAGAATTGCTCAAAACCCTCCAACAACTACAACAGGCGCAAGATGAAATGGTAAAACACCAACAAGCACTTGAAAAGCAAAATAAAAAACTACTCAGTAACGAAAATATACTAAAAAAATTCATGGACAGGGCAAACGACTCAGACGCACGCCAAAAAGCCACTATCCGAGAACTTGAACAAAAACTGGCAAACTATGAAAAACAATAACAAAAAAAAGAAACAACCCGAAACTGAATCCAAATCTATCAAAGTCCGCGAAAGTATCCACGACTTTGACATTCAGATAAACTCATTTGGCGAAATCGTAAGTAGCTATGATGTCGATAAAATCAACGAGTTTTTGAATGAAAATGTCCAAGACAAAAAAATAAATAAACAAGAAAAATAATCCCTTTTCTTGAAAAACTATGATTATTTTCGGTTCTTCGAAAGGTATTGCGGAGGCAAAACTGTAGAACAGGCTTCCAGCCTGTTTATGACTTGAAAACGACAGGCTGGAAGCCTGTGCTACAGCCTGTTCCGTAATAACTTTTTAAGAACCGTATTTTCTTAGGGACTGTTGCGCTTTTTGGTTCTCTGACAATTTTTGTGGAGAGGAAAAAAGCGCACTTTGTCCTCCTGAGCGAATCACGCTACTGTTCGCTTTGCTCACAATGACAAAAGCTACAATTATTTTTTGGGTACTGTTAGCTTTTTCAAGAAAAAAGCTATCTTTGCCCAATGGAAAGATTTACAGGCATTTTGGGCATTGTCTTTATTTTGGGACTTGCCTACCTCCTCTCAAATAACCGCAAAGCTATCAACTACAGACTGGTAGGAAGTGGTTTAGCCATACAGCTCGTACTGGCTTTATTTGTCCTAAATACCGAAGTAGGCAAGGTTATTTTTGGCAAATTAGGCGACTTTATTACCCAAATTTTAGCCTTTAGCGACAAAGGCGCGGAGTTTGTCTTTGGCGTAATGGCAAAGCCAGACGAACTCGAGAAGGTCTTTGGGAAAGGGGCAGGCGTAATCTTTTTCTTCAAAATCATGCCTACCATTATTTTTGTAGCCGCCTTAGTTGCCATTGCCTATCATATAGGACTGATGCAACGCATAGTCGCTTTTTTTGCCAAAATCGTCTATTGGCTCATGGGCGTAAGTGGGAGTGAAGCTGTATCCAATACGGCAAGTGCTTTTGTGGGACAGGTAGAAGCCCAAATTATGATTCAACCTTACCTAAAAGGCATGACCAAATCTGAACTGCTGGCATCTATGGCAGGTAGTATGGCGTGTATCGCAGGGGGTGTGATGGCAGTTTATATTTCTTTTGGAATACCCGCTTCTTATCTTATCGCCGCAAGTATTATGGCGGCTCCTGCCGCACTTGTGATAGCCAAAATCGTCTATCCCGAAACCGAACAGTCCGAAACAAGAGGCATGGTAGCCCTCGAAGTCAAAAAAACACACGCAAACTTAGTAGATGCCATCTCGCATGGGGCAGGCGATGGCTTGAAAGTCGGCTTGAATGTACTCGCCATGCTTGTATGTTTTTTGGCTCTGATAGCTATGCTTGATGCAGGGCTTGGTTTGGTAGGCAAGGGCTTGGTGCAGTTGGGACTTACCGAAAAAGCCATTGGCTACAATCTTGAGCAAATCCTATCCATGAAAACAGTCTTAGGTCTATTCTTTTCTATTTTTGCTTTTTTGATGGGCGTGCCATTCAGTGATTGTATAGAGGCTGGTTCGCTTTTGGGGACTAAGTTTGTACTGAATGAATTTGTGGCATATCTCGACATGACTGCCATGATGAAAGCAGGCGCATTGCAAGAAAAATCAGTAGCCATTTTGAGTTTTGCTCTTTGTGGATTTGCCAATCTCGGCTCTATAGGTATTCAAGTAGGGGGCATAGGGCAACTTTGCCCCGAACGTAGGTCAGACATTGCCAAACTTGGTTTTCGCGCCTTGATTTGTGGCACTTTAGCCTCGTATCTCTCCGCTTGTATTGCAGGAATTTTACACTAAAAACATTTAACATTTAACATTTAGCATTTAACATTTAGCATTTAGCATTTAGCATTTAGCATTTAGTAAAGCCTAAAAAATAAATGGAAGGATAATAAAATATATTTTTGGTGTAGGGGTGGGGTTCACCCCCACCCAAACCACGCAAATAACTTTTAATTGAAACACCCTGTTTTTGGCTTGGGTGGGGGTGAACCCCACCCCTACAATAAAATCATTC
>JAAFJK010000710.1 GCA_013298105.1 Cytophagales bacterium | reverse complement strand
GAACTATGCTGTACCTGTAGCTACAGGATTTGATGCCATGCTTACAGAGTTCAATGACAAATTTGCCACAAATGATGGAAAGTTTAGCGCAAATACACCTTTTCAGGCGGGTTCATTGGTCATCACGAGCTACGGCAATCATGGGGAACAACGCGCCAAAATGTGGTACGAGTTTGGACTACGCGGTGGCTTCAGGAATATGCAGGCTACCGAAAAAATAGACAAAGCAAACAATAAAGTAGCCCAACAACTCTATGCCGCACAGTTTGGCGTGGGTATGTTGCCTGTCCAAACCAAAAGTTTTGACCTTGCGCTCGCTATCACAGGCGATGGCGGGCTTTTGCGCACGCAAGCAAGTGGCAAAAACGCAGGCAAGGAATATACATACAGCCAAGATAATTTTTTTTATGGACTTGCGCTGAATATGCCGATTTATATTTATTTTGGAGAGCATATTTCGCTCGGAATCCGCCCTTATTATCAGGTGCAGTTGAATGTACTTTCTTTCCAAGATATGCGCAAAGTGTGGGCAAACAATGCCTTGCCTGCCCAAGACCGCGACCTCACCGCCTCCAAATTCAATAACTTTGGCGTATATGCACACTTAAATATCGCTTTCAAAAAGGTAAAAGACATTAGGAAGTAAGAGGTTAGAGGTAAGAGGATTGACGATTTAAGATGTACGATTTACGACACTTTTCTCTTTAGGATGCAATAGGAATTTAGCCATTCTGTAAGAATCCCTTGTCGGTATTTTGCGCGGTGCTAAAGGGACAGGAGATGCTTACAGCATCACTACTCCTGTATCATTTGCTTCCTAAAAAGAAAAGTGTACGATTTACGCTTGTAATCATTTCCAAACCGTTGCTTTTAGAATATAAACAACAACCGCCCCCGTTTTCCCTGTCCCCTGTCCCCCCTTTCCACCCTTCCCCCTTTTTACCCTTCCACCCTTCCACCCTCTATGGATTTAGTCAATAAATACGTACAGCACGTCTTGAAAATCTTGGGCGAAAAACAAGCCACTGCCGAAAAAATCGCTCAACTTGATAAATTAAGCGAAACGCTCGGATTGACTGCCCACGACCTTGCCTACCTTGAGCGTGAATTTGAAGAAGGTATAAGGCGCGGAGAGGGTTATATGCGCTACAAACAATGGGACAAAGCCATCACAGAGCTTGAGCAAGCAGTCTTGCTGAAACCTTTGCATACTGAAGCCATTTATCAAACCGCCCTTGCCTACACCCAAAAGTACCAAGATAGCCGAAAGGAAGAAGACAGACAAAAAGCCCTCTATTATGCAGACCGCGCCCTACAGACTGATGCAGGCAAGGAAGAAGCGTTGGCTATCATTGCCAAACTTGATGGAAAATGGATAAAGTGGAAAAGCTGGGCTTTGAGGCACATGGCGTGGCTGATATGTGCGATTGCACTCGTGATTTGTGGGGGATTGATGTGGTGGCTCATGCCAAGCGATAAAGAGATTTTGAAACAAGAAATTGAAGATAATCAAAAACAAAATGTACCCATAGAATTGGACAACGAGCTACAGGCTTTGGGTGCGAATATAGCCTTAGAAGCCTCTTTTGTGCGGGCAGGCAAGGAAGGACTTGCCTACCACCTCCGCGCACACCTCTATAGCACAAAGACAGAATTTTCACAAATTGATTGGCAACTCGAAGTCTATGACAGGGCAGGCAAGCTCCTCAAAACGCAAGAAATTCAAGGTTTGGAAGAACAACAATTTGAGCTTAGACCGCAGGATTATTTGCCTATCGTGGGGCAGGTGCAACTTTTTCAGACCGCGCGGGTAGGCAAGGCAAGGATAGCCAACAAGAAAATAGTGCATCAAGAAAAGCCTTCTATATATGAACCTTCCAAAACATTGCCCCTGAAAAATGACGAAAAAATAGCAAAACTTGGACTCGAAGTCGCGGAACGCTACCAAACCATCAAGCCCGCGCCTGACTATTTTGAGCATACCTTGTGCCTTGCCTACCGACATCATAGCGCGAAGCCATTGCAAAATTGGCGTGTGGAATTGCAGTGGCAAGATAAGCAAGACCGCCTCATACACACCGAAACTATCACGCTCATACAACCACAAGAGCCTCTCCTAAAAACTGAAAAATGGCGCAGTCAGACCTTTCAATTCAAAATCCCACTTAAACAAAAAGATTTTAGCCGTTATCAAATCCTCGTACTCAAAGCCGAATAAAGGACACTTTTCTTTTCTGTAAAAATCCCCTGTTTAGCAAGAATTTCACAAAACTATCTAACTTTGCAAAGATGTGGTTTCTATTTATTT
>JAAFJK010000454.1 GCA_013298105.1 Cytophagales bacterium | reverse complement strand
CTACCCCGCGCGAACGTACTCGTACAGAACCCGCCCCACGCGAACGCGAACGTCCAACACCAAGTAACAACCGCTTCGAGAATCCAGACCGCCCGCGTACAGAACCTACCCCGCGCGAACGCCCACGCACAGAAACACCCAGACAAAATACGCCTTCCACTCCACGTACAAGAACAAGAGAATAATAAACAAACACTTTAATTATCATAGATAATTAAAGTGTTTGTTTTTTCATGTACCTCAAAACCCGTCCCAAATGATGTCTTGCATAGTCGCATTTGACCATGAGAGTCGCTTAAAAAACTTAATTTTGGCTATCTCAAATACACTCAAACCCTGCAAGAAAAAAGGCATTTTGTCTGACTTGTGATAGACCACATCACGCGCCTTGCCTACCTTTTCCGTAAAAAATAAATGTGGCTTGGACATACCTAAAACCGTTTTGAGGGTATATGAATCGTTATTTTGGGGGAGAAATAAGCCTTCTTCCAAAAAAGCCTGCCCCAAATCTTGTCCCAAAAGATGCGCCCCGCTTGTACCGCGCGGATTACATTCTATAAAATACGGACCCTCCTTTTCGTCTATGATTACATCAAAAGAAAGTTGCCCTGTATAGTTGTATTTTTGTCCAAAATGTGCCACCAACTCAAATACACGCGCGTCATGCATATATTCAAAAAAAATAGCCGCCCCTTTCCCGAACCGATACAAAGGGTGATAAGAGGCATAGCCCTTTAGCTTGCCTGCCTCCCAAACGCTATAGACACACATTTCCTTGCCTACTATCCTTGCCTGCGCAATCCACGCCGAGCGCGTATCAGCCGAAAAGTAGGTAGGCAAGACTTGCCTGCCTATCAAAATTTGGGTAGCAAATCTGGAATAAATCGGCTTAAAAACATACGCAGGTGTATTTTCCCAGTCTTGAAACTCCGTCAGCCGTACTGTAGCAGGGGTAGGCAAGTCTTGTTGGAATTTTTGGGTAAAAGTATATTTATTGTGCAAATCGTGCATCAAGTCTATGCCAGCAGTCCAAACCTTGCAATCAAATTGGGCTTGATGAATCGCTACATAAAAGGCTTCTTCACAAGTAGGAATCAAGTGCGTAACACCTTCTTTTTCAATGATATACTGTAGTTTTTCCACAAACTTGTCTGCCTCTGTGCGCGGGGCAGGCAAGGTATAATACCGCGCCACCGCACTCGACCAACGGGCTACTGTAAGGCGTAAACTATCCGCTACTATGACTCTATGCCCCAAAAGCGCAAAACTCCTTGCCAATTCCAAAGTTATGGGCGCACGCGCACCTGTGAGGAGGATTGTTTCCAAAGCCATACCGTAAAAATACCATGTAAAAAAAGTAATCCAAGCAAAATACTTAAAAGTAAAGGCTGTTGCGAGAGTGTAAACCAAAAAAATAAATTACCCAAAGAAGCCACGCTAAACCAAAGCCAAACGCTTTGAGGCTTGTGTTCAAATAAGATACCATTCGCCATAGAGCCTACAAACAACAGCAAAAGCAAGCCATATTTGTCCCAGCCCTGCCACGTATGTTCTATAAAAACAAAATACAAAAGCACACTAAAAAGTACCAAACAGCCCAAAGTGATAAACCATTCAGGAACTTTTTGGGTTATTTCTGCTTTTTTTGAGGGTGTTTGGGTAGGCAAGGTAGGATTCCATACTTTCCAAAACGATACATTATTCAGCCAAAACGTATTTACAGAGGCAGGACTATCGCCTATACCTATCTGTATAGGCTCATGCGCCAGTTCGCGCTGAAATGTACCAAACAATTTATCCCACACAATAAAAGTTCCCCCAAAATTTTTGTCCCAATAGACTTCATTTTTGCCATGATGTACCCTGTGATGCGCAGGCGTAACCATAAAATATTCCAGCCAACCGCTCTTGCCTACCAACCGATTGTGGTTGTAGAATTGCATAAAATAATTGATAGAAGAAACCCCTATAAAAATATCTACAGGCATACCCAAAACTGCCAAACCTGCAAAAAATGGAAACGAACTCAAAGATGAGTACCAAGAATTGCGGATACCGAGCGAAAGGCTGAAGTGTTCGCCCTGATGATGTACTACGTGGATATGCCAAAAAAGTGCAATCTTGTGGTGAAGCCTGTGTAGCCAATAAAAACAAAAGTCCCACAACAAATATCCCACTACCCACTGCGCCCAAAGTGGCAACTGTGTGAATATTTGGAAACTGAAGTAATTGTATGTCTGATAATAGGCATATATTTCAAAACCCCTGAATATCCACATCAAGATGTGTCCAGAGTTCAGATTCATTACTATCTCGCGCCAAGGAATTGACTCTTTTCGGATAAACCGAAGCACTGCCAACTCTATCATAACCAAAACAATCAAAAAACTATTGCCTAATACAATGCCTATCATGTGAATATTTACGATTTTTTCTAACTATTTAGCCCACACCCAAAATGGAACAGGAGGCTAAAGATGAACGTTTTAGGCTCAGTTTTAGTATAATCAAAACAAAAGGCTACCCATTTGGATAGCCTTTTATTTTGAAACTTGTGTAGCCTATTGATATATTTTATAGCGCAAGTCTTCTACTTTTCGGTATTTTTTGATGGCTTCTTGCGTTTGGAAACTAAGCATACCGTCTTTGCTTTGTTTGAGGGAGTTCTTTTGGGCAGTGTAATCAGCAACTTTAGGAGCTTCGGTTTTCTTTCCACCCTCAAGTACGAATACACCTGTATCGTCTATGATAACCTCACTGCGTTTGCCTTCTTTGAGTGTCATGGCTTTGCCAAGCGAAAGTGGGTTCATGCCAAATTTGTCATCAATCGCATTTTTGCTTAACGTAATGTCTTTTGCTTCTCCCTTTTGGGCATCTTTGCCATACTTGGTAGCTATGTCATCAAGGGTTTTTGCTTTTACGTCTATTTTTTCGGTTATTTTCTTGATTTTGATTTGCTTGGCTACTTCGGCTTTTAGTTCTTCGCGGAAAGCATTGATAGACTGCTCGCCTTTATCTACTTTCATAGTAAGGACAGCTATTACATATAAGTTTTGTTCAGCTATCTGGATAGGGCTTGAGATGTCGCCTACATTTGCTTCTGTGAATGCCCAACGCTTGAGGTCAGCCGCATTCTGGAGTGTACCAATGGCTTGTGAGTATCTGTTGAGTTTTTCCGCTTTTTGCAAAATCAAGGTAGGATTTTTCTTTACATAAGCGCGTAAATCTTCGATGGATTTATTTTTTTCTTTGATGCTGTTCGCTTTGTTGAGCGCATCATTTTGGGTTCTATCAGAAGGGTCGAGTGTCTTGTTGATGATAGCTACTTTGTATTGCTTGTTTGTTTTTTCGTGCGTAACTTTCATGATGTGGTAGCCAAAGTCTGTGATAACCAAATTGGGTACAAGTCCTTCTTTGGCACTGAATGCCGCCGCTTCAAAAGGAGGCACCATCATACCTTTGCCAAACCAGCCGAGGTCGCCTCCGTTTTGGGCAGTACCATCAGAGCCATATTTTTTAGCCATTTCTTCAAAATTGTCGCCACCTTTGATTTTAGCCAATATTTCTTCAGCTTCTTTGCGGGCTTTTGCTTTGATTTCTTCGCTTGCGCCTTTGTCAGCCTTGAAAAGTATATGAGAGCACGTACTACAAAATTTACAGAATCATTTTTGATGTCCGATATTTTTGAGGACTTTGTAAGTTTTTCCGTCCAAAAAGTCATAAATTCCACCTTTGAATAGGTCTGGGTGTTTTCTGAACAATTCGGCAGGCAAGTCTTTGGGCGATTTTGCGCCAAAGTCTGTAGTAGCGTTGAAGTTTTCGCTGTTGGTACGTGCGAATACAGAGTCTTCTGTAGATTTAGCAAATTCTTTTGCCAATTCGCGCAAAGTGGTTGTAAAAGCAGTGCTATCTTCTTTAGAAGGTTTTGCTTCAATGGTGATATACTCAAGGCTACGCATATCTTCAGCCTTGTTTTTGTACTTATCCATATTTTTATTCAAGAAATCTTGCAAGTCTGCATCTTTGATTTGCTTCGTCAAAGTGGAGTCAGGAATACTTGTAAAAGGGATATGTACATATTTCACGTCCGATTTTTCGTTTTGTACTTTGTACTCACGCTCCGCTTCGGCTTTGGTGACATAGTGCGATACGCGCATCATGTTCTCATATTTCATGCGCATACGGTCTTTGCGCAAACCATCTTCGTAGATAGCCCAGCGTACAGTCCCGTCTTGTGTACTTCCAAGTCCTTTCAGCATCTCAATAACTTTTGCCTTGTCAAACTTTTTGGTTTTGGGGTCTTGAAAGGTGGGGTCATTGCGGATTTGTGAATGGATAAAGATAGAGTCGCCTTGTACCATTTTCTTAGCCTCGTCTTCTGTTACAGTGATGCCTAAACTTTCACACTCAGGAGCGAAGACTTTTTCGAACAGGAGTTGATTCCAGACAATGTCGCGGGCTTGAGTTTCTGGGATTCGGTTATTGGCGGCTTGGGCTTTTACCGCTTTTTCAAAGTCTTGGACGTTGATGCTCTCGCCTGCTATAGAGCCTACGTATTTGTTGTTGGTTGAGCTAAATAGTCCGCCCTGACCTCCCAAAAGGTCGGAAAGAATAAAAGCTAAGACCGCGAAAGCTATAAAAGCAATGGCTACGGTGGAGTATTTGCGTATTCTGCTGATGATTGCCATATAATATGGGTTATTCTAATGCGTTTTCGTTGGTTTGCAAAAAAGTCTGCAAATATAGGCAAACTCATGTAAAACTTTACAAAAAAAATCATTTTTTTTTTCATCACAAAAAACGCCTATCTTTGCTTATGATTTCGAGCGACAATACTTTGAGTGATATTACACTTGCCCAAGTGCTACTCGCGCGTGGGGAACTGGTAGGCATACCCACCGAAACAGTGTATGGGCTGGCGGCAAATGCCTTGAGTCCTCAAGCTGTTGCGCGTATTTTTGAAGCCAAAAAAAGACCGACTTTCGACCCTTTGATAGTCCATACTTATTCTATAGAATCTTTGGAAAAATATGCGACTGCTATCCCGCGTGAAGCCTATAAGTTGGCAGAGGCATTCATGCCTGGTTCGCTGACGCTTTTGTTGCCCAAAAAAGACCTTATCCCTGACATTGTAACGGCTGGCTTGCCTACGGTGGGGCTTCGAATCCCAAACCACCCGCTTACTTTAGAACTTTTGCGGGGGTTGGACTTTCCACTTGCCGCGCCCAGCGCAAATCCTTTTGGCTACATCAGCCCTACTACCGCCCAGCACGTCCGCGCCCAGTTGGGCGAAGAAGTCGCCCTTGTACTTGAGGGAGGAGCGTGTACGGTGGGAGTAGAATCTACTATAGTGGGATTTGTAGAAGGTGAGCCGACTTTGATGCGCTTTGGAGGCATTGCGCTTGAGGAGATTGAGCGCGTCTTGGGCAGGCAAGTGCGTACTTGGACACAATCCAGCTCAAACCCACACGCGCCTGGTATGTTGGCAAGTCATTACGCGCCCCGCACGCCTTTTGATGTGGCGGAGGCAGGCAAGTTGCAAGACCTTGCCGACAGGTATTTACAGCAATACTTGCCTACCGAGATAGGCGTGCTGGCGTTTCAAGCACCACTACCTTGCCTGCCCACCGCGCAACAGGTCGTACTCTCTGCTACCAAAAACCTGAACGAATCTGCCCAAAAACTTTTTGGAGCTATGCGACAGTTGGATAGCCTGCCTCTGAAAGTCATCATAGCCGAATATGTACCCCAAGAAGGGCTTGGCAGAGCCATCAATGACAGGCTGAAGCGGGCAAGTGCGTAAAAAAGCAGTAAAAATGATTTGAAAATTTATTTTTCAGAAAAAAACTAAAAAAATTTGTGTTTTCGACAAAAAGCACTAACTTTGCACCTCAATTTTCAATTCACTTAATTGTTTCTCCAATACAATGAGATTAAACGATTACGAAACTGTGTTCATCTTAAATCCCGTTTTGTCTGAAGAACAGACAAAGGACACAGTTGCCAAATTCAAAAAACTCCTAACGGATAATGGCGCACAGATTGTACATGAAGACAACTGGGGCTTGCGCAAATTCGCGTATCCTATTAAGAAGAAAAGTTCGGGATATTATACCGTGTTGCACTTTCAAGCGGCACCTACTCTTATCAAGACTCTTGAAACAGAGTACCGCCGTGATGAGCGCATATTGCGTAGCCTTGTGGTAGTTCTTGATAAACACGCAGTAACCTACCAACATAAACGCTACAACAAAATCAATGAAACTCCCACTCAAATCTAAGTCGTCTATGAGTCGCACGCAAAACAACTCTGTAAGCCAAAACGAACCTTTGCACAAGCCCGAAGTACGCAAAAAATATTGCCGTTTCAAAAAATTAGGCATTAAGTACATCGACTATAAAGACCCGAACTTCCTTTTGAAGTTTGTAAACGAGCAAGGCAGAATCCTGCCTCGTCGCCTCACTGGTACAAGTTTGAAATATCAACGCAAACTTACACAGGCTATCAAACGCGCACGTCATCTTGGACTAATGCCTTTTGTGGCAGACGGACTGAAGTAGTCAATCTTTTAACCCTCAAACCATAAATTTTAAAATGGAAATCATCTTAAAAGAAGATATATTAGGACTCGGTTACAAAAATGACATTGTAAAAGTAAAACCAGGTTACGGTCGTAATTTCCTTATCCCCAAAGGTATGGCAACTATGGCGACTGAATCTGCCCGCAAAGTCGTTGCCGAAAACCTCAAACAAGCCGCACACAAAGCCGCTAAACTTAAGCAAGATGCGCTTGATTTGGCAGGCAAGATAGAGGCTACTGCCATCACAGTATTCGCAAAGGTAAGCGAAACAGGCAAAATATTTGGCTCTGTTACGACTATACAGCTCGCGGATATGCTCGAAAAAGAAGGCATCACTATCGACAGACGCAAAATTTCTTTTGTGGAAAAAGAAATCAAACACATAGGCGACTTTTCGGCTATGGTGGACTTGCACCGTGAAGTGAAAGCTACCTTGAAGTTTAAAGTATCGGCTGAATAGTATTTTCTATTCTCCTACAAATTAAAAACTGTTTCAAATCGTATTTGAAACAGTTTTTTTATATCAAGTGCTGTGTTTAAAAACTGCTCAGAAAGTTATTGCGAAGCCAAAACTGTTTATGGCAAGAACCATTTATTTTTTAAGCCTTGCAAAGACCTTTTTTTATTACCCACATTAGCCCATCTCGTAGTGGGAGCAAAACATTTTCTACACGACTGTCTGCCGTAACCATCTCATTGAAGGCGTGCAAAGCAAGTGTTTTTTTGTCTTTGTGGTTTGTGAGGTCTAACACCTTGCCTTTCCAAAGCACGTTGTCAATCAATATAGTGCCTCCTTGTCTTGTTTTGGCTAAAGCAAGTTCATAGTATTGCGGGTAGGCAAGTTTGTCTGCGTCTATGAAAGTAAGGTCAAACGTGCAGGCGAGGGCGGGAATAATATCCAATGCCTGTCCTATATGTAGCGTGATTTGTGCTTCGCGCTGTGCCTGCTTGATGTAGCGCGTAATGATTTCCTGTAGTTCGTCATTCGCTTCTATAGTATGCAGATGTCCATCAGCCCTAAGCCCTTCTGCAAGACAAAGTGTGGCATATCCTGTAAAAGTACCTATTTCTAAGATATATTTTGGCTGAATGATTTTTGAAATCATAGCCAAAAGCCTGCCCTGCACCTTTCCTGAAATCATGTGCGGTTGCAAAACTTTCAAATAGGTTTCGCGCTGTAACGCATCTAATAGCTCGCCTGCGGAGGCTGTATGCGCTGTGATGTATTGGTCTAAGTCCATGTTATCCGAAATAATTTTGTTTTTAAAAAAATATCAAAAAAGTAAAGCCTCTGAATTTTCAGAGGCTTTACTTTTTTTGAGTAATCAAATGGCAAAGTTATTTTGCAATATGAATCTCTACGCGGCGGTTTTCTTGACGACCTGCAGGGGTGGCATTGTTTGCTTTAGGTTTTTCTTGTCCATAGCCTACAGCATCAATGCGGTTGCCTGCGATACCTTTGTCTGTGATGTATTTCTTGACAGCATCTGCGCGGCTTTGTGAAAGTGTTTTGTTTGCTGCTGCGTTGCCTACGTTGTCTGTATGTCCTTCCACTTTGAAGTTTGAAGAAGGATAAACTTTCATAACTTGCGTAATTTTGTCCAAATCGTCATAAGATTCGGCTTTGATAACAGCAGAGCCTGTTTCGAATTGAATCATTTTTGCGTCCATTTCAAGTTGTTTCTCCACTTCTTTTTCTTTTTCTTTGGTCATTACAGGTTCAGGGCAACCTTGAAGTGAAGGAACACCTTTTTCATTGGGGCACTTGTCGTCTTTGTCGGCTATACCATCAGCATCTGTATCAGGGCAACCATTCATAGCCTTGCCTCCCACCACTGAAGGGCAAGCATCTTCTTTGTCTGCTATGCCATCGCCATCTGTATCGGGGCAACCATTGAATATCTTTGCGCCCGCCACTTCTGCACAAGCATCATCTTTGTCAGATACGCCATCGCCATCTGTATCGGGGCAACCGCCCATAATTTTTGCTCCAGCTACTGCAGGACAACCATCTTCTTTGTCAGTAACGCCATCGCCATCAGCATCAGGGCAGCCGCGCATGGTTTTGAGTCCAGCTTCTGTAGGGCAAGCATCATCTGCATTCGGTACGCCATCACCATCTGTGTCGTCATTCGTTGGTTTTACTTCCTCTTCCTTGCCTACCTGCTTTACCTCGCCGCCACCTATGGGTAGTTTGTAGCCTAAAGTAACTTGTGCTACGCGGTTTTTAGAAACGTTGTCGAAGCCAGCAGGGATATTGCTTGAGCCTTTGGAGTACATATTGTTGATGGCTACATTGTAGCGTACATCAGCTATGAGTGAGCCAGGTCCGATAGGATATTCCAAACCGACTGCCGCAATGACACCAAACTCAAAGCGGTTATCAAAAGTGCGGTCTGTATTGTCTGCTTCAGTACGAAGTGAACCAATGTCAAATTTTCCTTCTTCTTTTATCTCGCGTACATTTGCATCACGTACATACACACGGTTAGTGCGGTATTTGCCTCCTATGAACATACCTGCAGACATACCACCACCCAAATAACCTTTGAGGGGGAACTTTTCGCCCAATGAGAAATGATAAAGTGCCAACACAGGCATCTCTATATAATTCAATAAGATGTGCGTTTCTTTGTTGAAGTTATTGAGGGAGTCTATAGTAGCGACAAAGTTATTGTCAATATAGCGTGCGCCCTTTTGTACAAAAGCCAGTCCAGGCTGTACTGAAAATTTATTATTGATAGCGATATTCAGGTCTGCACCGAATAAAAATCCTATGCGCGTTACTTGATTCTCCATTTTTGAACGAAAGCCATGCTTAAGTGTACCTTGGGCAGGCAAGGGCGCAGTAGGTGTAACGGGATTGGGAACGCGCGTGATATGGCTCGTAAGCGTGTTTGTAAAGAGCATATTGCCCCAAGTCGCCCCTACGCGGGGTACGAGGGAAAGCCTTGTTTGCGCTTGTGCGAGTTCTAAACAGCCTAAGAAAGCTATTATAAAAAAAGTATATTTTTTCATATATATTGATTTTTGCGTGCAAAGTTAGCTAAAATCTGCAAAACCAATATTAAACTTTCGTTATTTTTTGGCTAAGAATTTAGTCAATCTGAATAATCACATCATCTGTGAGCGGGTGTCCTACGCACGTGAGCACATATCCTTGCTCAAGTTCTTTGGGCGTAAGTGCGTCTGTTTCAGATAGATAGACCTTCCCTGACGTGCATTTGCCCATACAAGCTGTACACATACCACTTTGGCAAGAGTGCGGAAGGTCGATGCCCAAGCGCAAGGCAGTTTCGAGGATACTTTTTTCGGGTTTTACTTCAAATTCGTGTTCTTCCCCATCATAAATCACTTTTACGGTACGTATTTTGAGGTCGTGTTCGCCTGTAGAGGCTTGTTCAGTGGTATTGTCGTTGGTTTTATTTTTTTTCCAAAACATGGGTATAGGTGGGAGGGTCTTAAATTTTGTGCAAAGTTAAAGTATTCCTTTGAATTTGCCAATTTTGATTAGACTTCTTGCGAAAGTCTTTTTAACCCTTCTCCATTTGGAGAAGGGCAGGGTTGAGGTATCAGAAATAGCACTTTCGCAAGAAGTCTATTATGGGTTTTATTGCACGTTCTGACGTGCAACACACTGGTTAAGAATGAAAATAAAATAACATGATAATTTCACTCACGCGAAGCCACGCTGTAAGCGTCTGTTGGTATTGCTTAACCGCGTAAAAGCACGATAACAGACGCTTACAGCGTGGCTAAATATTCTTAAGTTATTCTTTACTCGTTCCTTATTTGAGAAGGGTAGGGTAGAGG
The DNA here is from genome assembly GCA_013298105.1 of Cytophagales bacterium. GTDB lineage: Bacteria > Bacteroidota > Bacteroidia > Cytophagales > Microscillaceae > RDXI01. The sequence goes on along the minus strand of JAAFJK010000454.1, from coordinate 6,947 downwards.
TAATAAAAAAGACCACTTATTTTCAACGCTTGTCAAGGTCTTCGACTATTGACAACATTAAAAATAAGCGGTCGACTCATGCGGTTTTATTTTTTCTTACCTTTGGACTTGCCTGCTTTTTTGAGGTATTTGTCCATGTTGTAGCTGAATTTTTCAGCATCTTGTACGCCCACTTCACGTCCTAAGAGTTTGCCATCAGCCCCAAAGTACAATATAGTAGGATAGCCATTTACATTGTAGTCTGAAGCTATTTTTATACCTTCGCCTTTTTCAGCGTCTATTTTGTAGGCAAGGAAAGTTTTTTTGGATTGTGTGGCTATTTCTTCGTCTTTGAAGGTTGTTTTTGCCATCATTTTGCAGGGACCGCACCAGTCTGTATAGACATCAACCCAAATTGGTTTTTTGTCTTTTTCAGCTTTGGCGAGCAGTTCTTTCCACGAGCCACTAAAAAATTCTACCTCTCCTACGGCTTCGCCACCACCTTCTCCTTTGGTAGAGGCTTCACTGCAACAGCTCTTTTTCTGTGCTTCGGTACATTCGGTTGTTTTGTTTTTGTTGTCTATGCAACAATCTTTAGTAGTTTTGGGCTTTTCGGATTTGTTTGCACCTATGCCACTGTTCATGACAAAAGCCAAACATGAAAAGGCTACTACTGCGAGGGCAATAAATGTATATTTCATGGGAACTTTATGGGGGATATTTCGTTTTTTACTTATAACTTAGCGTTTTATTTTTTTATTGCATTTTTAAGATATTTTTAACATTATGGCTTATTGCGAACTCTGTGCGCGCGAAGTAGAGCGCACTTCCAAGCATCATCTTCTCCCCAAACAAAAAGGCGGAAAGCATACCCAAACTGTAGATTTGTGCCAGCCTTGCCACAAAACTATCCACCATACTTTTACGAATGCGGTACTTGCACGCAATTATACTACCCTCGAATCTTTGCGCGAAGCAGAGCAAATGCAGGCATATCTTGAGTGGATACGCCCACGTAAGATTGAGCGTTTGAATTTTTAAATTTCTCTTAAAAAACTTGCCTGCCCACGCGCCTCGTACTTTTGCAAAAAGTTTCACGAAAAAATCTTACATTTTCCTTATTTTTTAGAAAAAAAAGCTATTTTTGCACCATGCTACAACCTCACATAGTTTTTGATAAGTTTAGTTCTTTCTTGCCAGATGATGTGGAGCTGTCTTACTATGGTGAGATAGATAATACCATTATTGCCAGCTTGGGCGTAGAACTGAGGCGCAAATTCTCTAAACAGCCTTCTTTGTTCAGGAAATTGTTTGGCGTATATATGGAACTTGTCCAAAATATAGGTTTTTATGCCGCCATACCCAAAAACGCTCGCCTGCCTGAGCCTACAGGCTTGGTAGTGATTACGAATGAAGATGGCTATTTCTCTATAGCTTCAGGCAACTTCACACGCGCAAGCATTATTCCCAAATTGCAAGAAAAATGCAACTATATCAATAGCTTGAATATGAACGAGTTGCGAAAATACAGAGCCGAAATAGTAGATAAACCCACCGAAGAAGGTAGCAGGGGCGCAGGCGTAGGCTTAGTCAAAATCGCACTCATGGCAGATGCACCACTCGAAATGGATATCCCTATGTGGAATGAAAGCGAAGACTTGGCACTTTATTGCATCAAAGTAAAAGTCAAAAAAGCATAAATATATACTCCAATTTCCTCAATAATAATGGAAGACTTTTTAATAAAAGGTGGGCGCAATGAATTTTTAGTGCCTAATGTGAGCCTCAATGGTAGCACTGGTATGTGCGAAATAAGTGGAGAGTCTTCGCTTGAATATACAGGCGAGTTCTATGACCAAATCATGCATTGGCTCAAGAAATTTTCGGTCGAAGAAACTAAAACCCTTACTTTTGCCTTCAAACTTACTTATTTTAATACCAGCTCTTACAAGGCTATCTTGGGTACATTGCGTGAGCTGAAACGCCAACAAAGTATAGGCAAAAATGTAGTCGTGCAATGGTATTATCCAGAAGACGATACAGATATGCTCATGGACGCTCAAGACCTCATGGAAAGTGCTGACATAGAGTTAGAGCTGATTGCGCATCAACCAGAAGAATAGGCTAATTTTAGTTTTTTATGAATATTTGGCGACTTGTTACCCAAGCAGGCGTGCATGAGCGTATGCCATTGCATTTGCAAGACCGATTGCGGTTTGCCAATAGATTGGGGCTGGTAGTCGCAGTTACGGGCGTTTTCTTGATAGGCGTATATCTCTATTTGGGGCGCAACAGTATGCAGGCGCTTATAGGTATGACTGTCTTTGGTGCTTTGGTGCCTTTTTTTAATCAAATCGGTGCGCACATGGTGGTACGGATTTTGTTGAGTTTTGCCCCAGCCCTTACAGTTACCATTTTCGACATCAGTTTGAAAATGAACGCGCCTGAAAAATTAGAAATCATCTCTTACATTACGCCACGTTATGTAGCATTGGGCAGTATCATGTTGCCGCTCACGCTCTTTACCTACCAAGAGCGATGGATACGCAATACGCTTGTGGGGCTTTTGCTTGTGTTGGTATTCAATTTTGACTACCTTTTTCATCTTACAGGGGTACATTTTACGCAGATACGCCCCGATTTAGTTTCTAATGCCTACAATTTACAATGGATTAATATGCTCATTGTGGGAGCTACCTTATTGACCTCTACCTCATTTCTGATTTATACGAATAGAAAAAGCGAGCAAAATAATCAACGCATATTAGCCGAAACACTCTCCACCAATTTGCGCCTCCAAGAAAGTGAAAATAAACTCAAGGAAAGTATAGAGGCTATACAAGAAAGTAAACGTGCGCTCGAACACAATAACTACATTTCTACAGGTTTAGCGCATTTTTTGCAGTTGTTAAGGAGAGAAAAAGACTTTGACAAACTTGCCACCTCTCTACTTAGCCAACTTGCCATCTATCTCAAAGTACAACAAGGGGCTTTTTATTGGCTTTCAGGCGAAGAACTTGAGCTAAAAGCACTTTATGCACTCCCACATCAAAAGGCTACACAAACCCACTTCTTGCCTACGGAGGGGCTGATAGGGGCGTGCTTTCAGCAAAAACACATCTTACATATCACAGACATTACTGCGCACCAAACTCAAGTCCTCTCAGGGCTGGGGGAAGGCAAGGCAAGGGAATTGATTTTTGCACCACTTTTGGCAGATGAAAAGGCAGTCGGTGTGATAGAATTGGCTACTTTCTACCATTTTGCACCTTATCAAATCGAACTCCTCGCGCAGGTGGCAGAAGCAAGTGCGGCTTCGCTTGCCAATTTACAGTTCTTGGGTAGCGTTGCGGGGGCAGGCAAGGAGGTTTAAGCCCATATTTTGATAACAAATTTAAAGATTAGTAGCGTTTTTGTGTATGCTTTTAGCACGCGGATAACGCAGATTAAGCGGATTTTGACGGATTTTTTTTTATTTTAGAAATTAAAAAATACCTGTTGTCCGCGTGCCTCTTTCACAAATTAATTAGGTCGTTATCAAATTAACATCTTGTTTACCAACAAAAGCAGACTTTCAGCGTTATTTTGTAAACGTTTTGACTTTTGTATGAAAAATTGCCTCCTATATCTTTGTTTCCTTTTTCTTACGCCCAACTTGCATGCACAAGGCAATATCGTAATAGCCACACGCGCGGGTTTTTTACTACAAGTCTGGCTGAATAATGCCCAAAGTGATGTCCCCAACCGCTATATCCGATTTGATAATATGGCGGCAGGCAATTATTTGGCGACTGTAGTCATCATCACAGCTGATGGGCAACGTTATCAAGGACAAGCCAATATATTGCTCAACAATCGCTATGAAGTTACCTACTTTGCTGTCTTGGAGGCAGGCAAGGTAGAAATCAATTTAGCCAACGAAACGGCACTTTTTGCGGGTGGTGCAGTCGCATTTGCCCCCTTGAATACTTGCACCGATAAGCCTATCCTAAGCCCACAAGACATCACAAGCCTACAGCAAAACGTCAAAGCCCAGCTTTATGACAAGCGAAAATTAGCCATGCTCAAGACGGCTTTGCCCAATGCAGGCATCATGACTTTGGACTTGAAGGCACTTATGGGGTTGCTGACCTCCGAACACGCCCGCCTACAGTTGGCAAAATTTGCTTACCCTTATACCTGTGATAAACACAACTATCATCAGCTACAAGATGCCTTTAGATACAATTCCTCTATGCTTGATTTGAAAAGATTTGTAAACAAACAAAATAAACCCTGATGAGGGACGAGGACGTTTTTTGATTTATTTTGTGATTATTCGTTTTTTTTGGTTGGCAATCCGCTTGCGTTTGTCAATCCGAAAGGACACGAAACACAAATTTGCACCCCTAACTTTGAGGTACAACCAAAATAGCCTAATTTTGCAAAGTCTAAAAACACGACTTTCCAATGGCTATCAACATAGACCCTACCTTTGTTAAAATCTCTGAAAATCATGACACCACTGATGTCCTCGATGACTTGGTAGTCGCCCCTGTAGAAGTAAAACCGGGCGACTCAATAAACATAGGTGGACGCAATTACCTCGTCCACAAAATCTATGACGAAAAGGGGGATATTGCTATCACAAACACCGACCTGAAAAAAAATATCAGGGCGTTTGAAGAACTCAAGGCATTGGGTATCATGAGCGAATATAAGATAGATGACCTCTGCCTCGTCAATGTATTCAATGGCGATGTACTTGTAGAGATAAGCATACCCGCCAATCCTTATACGCGCGAACACCACAACCACATCTTGTACTCAAATCAAAAGACTTTCTTTGTCCGATTTGATGAATCTATGTACAATACCAAAATGCGCGACAGAAAAACGCCCTTTGAAGAAGTAGAAATCAAACTTACGCCTTGTATGTTTGCCGCAGATTCTGCGCTTGCACATACAGAAGAAGGCAAGACTGTTTCTATTACAGAGCGTAATATTTACATCTCATCGCGCGTTACACACTTAGAGACACGTGATATGTTCACGCTTTATGAGCGCGAAGTCGTGAGCCGATTGGTAGCCACAGCCAATCTTACAGCACATACGCAAAAGGTAGATTTTATCACGACTGCCCTCCCGCGCGGGGCTTACTATAGTTTTTTGTTTCAAGGCTATTTTGATGGATTTGTGTCTGCAAAGATAGTTTTGGACTGGTTTCATAAAGTAGATGATCGCGTAACTCGCCTGCGAAGACTCATCAAAAAAGGGGTGCATTTTCGCCACCCCGATATGCACATAGCCCATTATTCGTTCATGGATTCTGCCTGCGATATGATGCGTGCTTATTTTGAAGAAGCCCACCAAAGAGGCACTATAGAAGGTACTATAGAGGAGTTTCTGGCAAAAGTCGTAGATACTATCATAGCCCATGACGACTTTGCCAAGCAAATATTTGAGTTGGGCATAGAAAGACCTGCTACTTTTACAGACCTCTCAAACCTTACTTATTCTGTTGGCAATCTTACAGATATGAAGGTAGATGAGGGAGCAACGACACCTCCCAAACCCAAGCTTATAGTGGGCGTGTATGATGTAAGCGAAACGCTCATGTGGGTAGTTGCCAAAAAAATCCGCAACAGAGGTATTCTCGAAAAACGTGGGCTTTTCAATTTCAAGATTCCTCAAAATTCTAAGTATGACCACTTATCGTTTATGAGTATTATGCCCATCGAACACGTTATTTTTGACTTGAGTCCTGAATTTATCCAAAAATACATGGGCGGGCAGACACGCCTCTATTCAGTGCGCCACCACGCCCTTGAGCGCGAAGCACACAAACATATCTTGAGTAATTCGGCAGGCAATGCGGGTATGTGAGATTCTCAAAGAATATGCTGTAGAATAGGTTATTAGCTTATTCTACAGTTTTTTATCTTAATATTTTTTGAAAATTATGCTTAAAAAAATGTTGCCCGTTTTTGAAAAAAAATATAAAATATGCAAAATTTAAATATTGAACTGTTACCTAATTTGAGTTTCAAACCAAAAGATAGAAGCGTAAAAAAACGTTTAGAAAATCTTTTAAATCAATGTGAAACTTTTATGGGATGTACGGCTTATTGGACTTTAAAACTTGATTTCTTTCTTCAAAAAGAGCTGGCTTTAGCCATTATGAAAACTGGTTCTTTTTTTTGTGCAGATATTCAAAGCCCTACCAAAATTGATAACATAGACGAGTATGTCAAATTTGGAGCAAAAGAAATATATTTACATAAATTTAGGCAAAGCCCAGAAGAATATACCAACAATACTTCACTTTTGCATAGTAAAATTCTACTTTTTAAATTAGATAATGAAAATGCAGAAATTTGGTTAGGAAGTCATAATATGACTAAACAGGCTATTCAGGGTAAAAATTTAGAAGCCTCTATTGCTGTTCAATGTAAAATTTCTGACAAGTTTTACAAAGATATTGAGTCATATTTAATAAATGTAAGAGATAAATTTTGTTTCCAGTTTGATTCAAACCATATTGAAATATATAAAAAGCTACAAATGCGCGAAGCATGGAAAGAATTAAATGGATTTAGTTTAGAAAATACTATAGCATTATTTGGTAAAGACATGGAAACGTTGGAGAATGAAGTAATTTTACAATTATTATCATTGGTGCAGGTTGATTATTCAAAATTTAAAATAATAGGTAGCTTTATATATTTATATGCCTATGATGTAGATACAAAGAAAACTTTTTTATACAAATGTCAAATAGAGCAGGCTGGTAAACTGGATAATGATATTGATAAATTAAAATTAGATTTTACAGAAAATAGAAGATTTGCCTATGTTGGTATGAAGGATATTTCAAGACTTGAACATCCTATGAAAGTAGATGAGAATATTTTAAGTATTTGTGATTATTTTGTAAATATTAGGATTTTGGAATGTTTAAATGACTTCAATGTATATAAAAAAAATAA
>JAAFJK010000365.1 GCA_013298105.1 Cytophagales bacterium | reverse complement strand
TATCGAGCTTTTACGCGGTTAGGCAATACCAACAGACGCTTACAGCGTGGCTTCGCGTGAGTGAAATTATCAGGTTATTTTATTTTCATTCCTAAGAACCAAAAAAAATACAGGCGGCAATCTTTTGATTTCTCAAAAGTTGTGGTAGCATATCATGGTTTTGATTTTTGAGAAATAAGTCCTAACTTTGTCCAAAAACTAAAAACCATGAACACAACCATAAAAAATATCTTGGTGGCTTTTTCGGCAGGACTTTTGGGCGCATTTACCTACCAGCAACTTGCCTACCAACCACAAGCTGAACAATCCTATACCCTGCAAACGCCCCAAATACCTACAGTGTTAGCCAAAGGCGGAGATGCACTCACAGGAGCAGGCGATTTTGTGCAAGCCTCTGCGATGAGTACGCCCAGCGTGGTTTTTGTCAAAACTACAGTGCAAGGGCGCGAAAATTTGAATCTTTTTGAACTCTATTTTGGAGGTGGTGGCAGTCAGTCAGGCTCGGGTTCGGGCGTGATTTTTACGGCAGATGGCTACATAGTTACGAACAATCACGTCATTGAAGATGCAGACGAAATAGAGGTCATTCATCAAAAAAGGTCTTATAAAGCCAAAGTAGTGGGTACAGACCCTTCGTCTGACCTTGCCATCATCAAAATAGACGCAAAAAACTTGCCTGCCATCAAGCGCGGAAGTGCCAAAGATTTGCAGGTAGGCGAGTGGGTAATAGCTGTCGGCAATCCTTTCAACCTTACTTCTACCGTTACGGCAGGTATCGTAAGTGCCAAAGGGCGCAACATTGAACTGCTGGGGGGGCAATTTCCTATTGAGTCTTTTATCCAAACAGATGCGGCTATCAATCCTGGCAATAGCGGAGGCGCACTCGTGAACAGCAAAGGCGAACTTGTGGGCATCAATACCGCCATTTTGTCGCGTACAGGCTCTTATACAGGGTATGGCTTTGCCGTACCTATAGAGGTGGTAGGCAAGATTTTTAACGATATTTTGCAACATGGAGAAGTCCAAAAAGCCTTTACGGGGCTTGTAGTAGCAGATATTGACAACAAGCGCGTGGAAGACTTCAATCTCACACTCGATAAATATGATGGCGCGGTCGTGCTGGACGTACAGCCCGAAAGTCAGGCAGGCAAGGCAGGACTAAAAGCAGGTGATGTCATCTTAAAAATCAATACCAACCCCATCGCAGGCAAGAACAACTATGATGAGGTCATGAGCTACTATCGCCCGAACGATAAAGTAATCATCACTTACCTACGTGGCAAACAAACGCAAGACGTAACCCTTACGCTCACAAACAGCGAAGGCAATACGAATATCCTAAAAACTGAAACTTTTACGTCCCAAAAATTGGGCGCGGACTTGATAGCTGTCCCTAAGATAGAAAAAGAAAAACTCGGCATAGAAGATGGTATCCGTATCGTGCGCCTCAGACGTGGCACGCTTGCAAGTCTGGGTATGCAGGAAGGCTTCATCATCAGCTCTATCAATCGCCAACCTGTCAAAACCCCCGAAGATGTAGAACGCCTTATCACGACTACATCGGGCAGAGTCTATATCAGTGGCATTACCAAAAATGGTATGCGTGGCTATTATGAATTTTATGCAAGGTAAGCATTGTTTTTCGGTTTTTCGGTTGGCAATCCGCTCGCGGTTGTCAAACCGAAAAATCCGAAAAAACAAAAAAAGACCGCATTTTTTAGGATAAAGAAACGCCCATGAATTTACTCCAAAACATTTACAATCTTCAAGTAAAAACACCTGAAAAATACTATCAAAAGGGTATGTTCAGGTCGCAGCGCACACACCCTTGCCTGCCTATAGTCCGCGAAGACGATAATATCTTTTTTACTGCCCAAATCGTCTTTATACTTCAAAGTTTAGCTAAATATTTCTCGCATGAAGACCGTAAACTATTAGAAGAAATCACCAACAATGCGCTTGAAAACTATTCCGCCTATTGCAACACAAGCGAACCAAGAACTTATAATTTTTGGCAGAAAAAAGCAAGTATGCACTTTCCGAATGGATTTCTTTTGCGTAAGTTTAAAAAATTCAGCCTGCCTGATGATGTAGATGATACGGCTATGGTTTATTTGGCACACGCACATTCAGCAGAGGAACTAATCGCGTTCAAAGAAAAGCTAATTTTACACACCAACAACGCTAAACTTACTGTCCAAAATTCAAAGAAAGCATACAAACATTTAAAGGCATATTCTACTTGGTTGGGTAAAAAAATGCCTGTAGAGTTAGATGTATGCGTGCTTTGTAACCTCATGTATCTTATTTACAAACATGAACTACCCTTGAATGTGCATGATGCAGACACACTTTTATTTATTGAGGGAGTGATTGCGGAGCGCGAATATATGACAGATTCATTTCGAGTTGCGCCTACCTACATTGATACTGCCATCATACTCTATCACATTACTCGTCTGATGGGTACATTCAATATTCCTTCACTGGATATTTATCGAGATACATTGATAAAAGACATCACAGCGTTATTCCAAACTTCCAAGGACGAGATGCAACGCGTGATACTAAGCACTTCCTTGTTGCGTTTAGGCGGAACTCGATTGAAAGTAGATATGCCCAAAAGTTTTCGGTTTAATTGGTTTACTGCGGGTATGCTTTCTGTTTATGGCAATCCAATCTTACAAAAAATGGCACCTAACTCCCTGTTTCATTTCAAATTTAATTGCGAAGCATTCAATTTGACACTTGTCCTTGAAAACAGCCTCTTGTAAGAAATTGGGGAATTAGCATGGGTATGTTTTTACTTTTTGAACATAAAATAAACTGCCAAGATAAGAAAAACAAAGCCCACTATATGATTCCAGCGAAGTGTATCCATTTTGAATACAAATACCACAAAAAGCGTGAATACAATCAATGTGATGACCTCTTGAATGACTTTGAGTTGCCAAAAATTGAAAGGACCACCATTTTCTATAAAACCTATCTTATTGGCAGGTACTAAGAGGCAATATTCAAAAAAAGCAATGCCCCAACTGATACCAATGATTGCCACCAAGCTCAATTTACTAAACCCCTTCCAGTCCGCAAATTTTAGATGACCATACCACGCCAAAGTCATGAATATATTGGAAAATACCAAAAGCAAAATCGTATAAAAACCCCTCATAATCCTCTATAAACGTACCCAAAAGCAAATAGTTACAAAAAACCATAACATTTTGGGTACAAAAATGTTAGTTTTGTTACCAAAACACAGTATTTTATTCAACGTCAATATGCAAAAATCTGAAAGCCAATTAGTGAAGTTGGTAAATCTTTTTTACGCTTATACGCAAGACAATGTACGCGCTGACATCAGCGACTTTTGTCGTGCATATTTAGCCCAAGAAAAAGCAAAAGAGATGGATAAAGTTGCCCAAAGTCGCCCAAAGTCTATCTCAGTTGATGGAATGCTTGGGCGTACTTATGGTATGCTTGGGCGGTTCATCAATATCGAGCTAAAGCAACTTGCTGAAAAGGTAGAAATGGATACAGTAGAGGAAATATGGTATCTTGGCGCAACTTTTGAAATACCAACACCTACCAAAAGTGAGCTTATCAACTATCACATGGCAGAGTTTAGTTCAGGTATTGCGGTTATCAACAGACTTTTGAACAAAGGTTTTTTGGAGGAATATCCTGATGAGCTGGACAAACGCGCCAAACGCCTTCGCATCACAGAGGCAGGCAAGGTCAAGTTATTTTCTTGCATCGAACACTTGGAAGTGATGTCAAAAGAAATATTTAGTTACATATCCGAAGATGAAAAAGAAATCCTTTATCAAATCCTTGCCAAATTAGAAAAACACCACGCTTTGAAACATGAAAAGTAGAAGGCTAAAACTTTATTTGCTTTTTTTGTTGTGATACATGGATATTTTTGTATATTTGCCACCTATCCCATCTTGCTGTTGTTTATAAGAGAATGATGCGTTCTCATTATTTTTTAATTCTATTTTTTTGGGTACTTTATTCTACGACCGCTTTAGCCCAAAAAGGCTCTTGGCAAATTAACTTAGAAAAAAAACGAAGTAACTCACTTAGCCAAGAACAAAAACTTGTGCTTGGCTGTGCCATAGCCCAAGAAATGAAAGACTACAACCTTGGAGAAGCCCAAAAAATAGCCGCCAAAAACCTCGCAGAAGCCCAAAAAATAAAGTCGAGTTATGCTGAAGCCGAAGCATATTGCCTTTGGGCAGAGATAAAGCGTGTGAAAGGTCGTCCGCTTGAAGCCCTTGCCTACCTCGATAAAGCCTCTGCCATTTTTGAAAAATTAGGCAAAAAAAGCCTTTACCAACGTACACAGCGTGATAAAGCCTTCACAAACAGCACCTTAACCAAATTTGACTCAGCCCATATTACGCTTACTGTCTCGAAAGACTGGTTTGAAAAATACGAACCAAACACCCGCGAACACGCCATTACGCTATTTTATCTTGGCATCAACGCTATCCGATTAGGGAACTACAAAGAAGCCATGCAATTCACGTTTCAAGCCGAGCAGATATTTGATAAACTCGAAGATACCTACAATCAAGCCAGAGCCAAAAATAATATCGGACTTATTCAAAAAAACACAGGGTTTTATAAAGATGGCTTGGAGAGCTTCAATGAAGCCCTTGATATGTATCAAAAAATAGGTAAAAACCAACGTGGCACAAGTGTAGTCATGATAAATATAGCCAATACTTATATCATACTTGGCGACAGTACCTCACGTGAACGTATCGTAAAACTTTATCAAAACGCCTATCAAATAGCCGAAAGCATACAAGACACGATACAAATGGTTGCTTCGCTCGAAGCCTTAGCCAAAGGAGAAGCCTTCAGCAAAAATGCCAAAAAATCAGAACAACACTATCAAAAAGGCTTAGAAATCATCAGAAGTACAGGCAACTTTATAGAGGAAGGTTATTATATATTGCGTACCTCCGATATATACACTTGGGATAAACGCCATCAAAAAGCCATTGAAGACGTAAAAAAAGCCCTCCAAACCTTTGAAAAATATCAGGTATGGGGAGCCATTGCCCAAGCCCAAACCAAATTGGCAAGACTTTATGCAAATCTAAATGACTTTGCGCAATCTCAATATTATGCCAAACAAGTCCTAATCAATAGCCAACGCGCCCACGACTCAAGTATGCTACAGCATATCTACAACGTACTCCTCCGAAATGCTATAGAGCTTCAAAACTTTCCAGAAGCCGAGCAGTACTTCAAAATAGCCCATACAGCCTATAAAAACACCAAAATTCATGAAATGCTTTTGGACACTTATCGCCTGCGGATTAGGATAGACACCTCCCAAAAAAATTATGTCCAAGCAACCTCATGGTTCACAGCCTACAACAAACTCCGCGACAGCTTATCCATAGAAAAGCGTAGGAAAGACCTTTTTGAGATGCAGTTCAAATATGATATGCAAGACCAAAAACGTGAAAATAAATACCTACGCGAACTAAATGAATTGCAAAAACTCGAAGCTCAAGAGCGCAAAATTGTTATTTTTGCTATCACACTTATCCTTGCAGGTGTGGTATTTGTAGTGGCAGTATTATATAAAAATAGGCAAGGACTTAAAAATTTGCTTCAATTAGTACGCGAAAAAAATCACGCCATCATAGAAAAAAACTACGAAATAGAAGCCCAAAACCATAACCTCGAAAAACTCAACCTAACCAAAGACCGCATACTCTCTATCATCTCACACGATATGCGAAGTCCGCTCGGCAACCTAAAAGCAGTCTTAGATTTGGCAAACAATGGCTTCATCACGCTTGAGGAGCAAGTCGAGATGACTCAAAAACTGAATAAAGACATTGGCAGGATTCACGACTTCTTACAAAATTTGCTTATCTGGGCAGAAAGCCAAATGGCAGGATTCGCCCCACATATAGAGCCTATTTCAATCGGAGAGCGTGTAGAACACATTTTTGGCGTTTTGTCTTCTCAAGCTGCACACAAGAAAATTGAACTCCAAAACAGAATTCAAGATACACTTATAGTTCAAACAGACAAAGACATTCTGGATATGGTTTTGCTGAATCTTATATCCAATGCCCTGAAGTTTACACCCAAAAATGGGAAAATAACTATCCATGCCACTCAAGAAAACAGCCTGACTACTATAGCCGTACAAGACAATGGTGTAGGAATCGCACCACAACACCATGGTAAAATCTTTGGCAGTACGCGCTTTACTACCAATGGCACTTCAGACGAAAAAGGCACAGGCTTTGGACTTACGCTTTGCAGAGATTTTGTGAAGGTTTTGGGTGGGGATATTACATTTGAAAGCA
>JAAFJK010000124.1 GCA_013298105.1 Cytophagales bacterium | reverse complement strand
CATAAAAACTGCTCTCTAAACGCTTTACAAGCAATGTGCGCATGATAGCCGACAACCGCTCTGAAATAGATTTTACATTGCCATACAGCTTTGCATCTGCTTCATTTACCAAAAACTCAATGGCTCTATACCGATAATAACCTAATCCGCCTATCTCAAACCCGTCCTCATCTAAACCTGTAATGAGTGAAATGGTATCATAGAAAAGTTGGCTTAAATCGCCCTCCAAATGATAATATACTTCGTTGGGGTCATCAACTTTGGGGAATACAATGTCTTGCAGTTTTAAATCTTCTAAATACTCCTCATTATTTTGAATGTCTGTGCGTGTTCTGCGAATAACCAATGGTTCTATAATATCCTCGCGCAAACGTCTGAAAGTACGTTTGATGTCCTCTAAAATTAGCTCTCTTTCTCGTGCAGGCAAGTCTTTTTGTTTGAGTTTTTTGGTAAACTCATCGTATTTTTTATTGATAGGGCTGAAGTATTCTTGTATGTTGCGTGTACTTTCAAGGGTGCTACTACGTTTGTTTTGGAATAGATATAGTTGGTTTTCAATATCCTGTGGGCGGTTGTTCATAGGGGTAGCCGATATGAGAATGACTTTTTTGCGTGTATCGCCATTCTCAGCAGGCTTATTACGAGGTGTTTTGCAAATTTCTTGCAATTTGCCATACATATTTGTATAGTCGTTACGGAACTTATGTGATTCGTCAATTACAATCAAATCAAATTTATCAGACGTAGAATAATCGTGGTTGTTTTGGTTGATTACTTTCTCCAAACTTCCAATCGTAATAAACTCAAAATGGTTTTTGATTTGAAAGTCCGCTACTGTATTTTTCCATGAGCCTTGTATGGCAGGAGGAGCTACTACTAAAACCCTTGTATGTGTACCATTTTCATAGATAAATTTTTTGATAACCATACAAGCAATGATAGTCTTACCTAAGCCCACTACGTCAGCTAAGATAAAACCATTGTGTTTCATCATAATCGCATAGCCTTGATTAGCCGCGTCAGATTGATACTTCAGGCGTTTGAAGCTATCAGGCAAAAGTAAATCAATATTGTAGGGGTCATACTCTACTCTTTTACCAAAATACTCTATCAAAGTTTTGATGTATAGCTCAAAAGGTGTTACAGGCTTCAGATAAGAGTTTTGTCGCATAGTTTCAGCTTCCGCCTTCAATATAGGCACAGACTCCTCCCAAAGAGCTTCAAACTCATCAGTAGCAAATTTCACATCTTCATAATCTCGTAGGCTTACATTAAACTCATAGTTTGCACCCTCAAAAGTCCCCATACCCGAATCAGTCAGGTTTGATGAGCCTGTGATAACCTCGCCTAATGTATATTCATTAAAGGGGTTAGGGCGGAAAATATAAATTTTAGCGTGTATTTTTTGTTTGGGGTGCGCCCTCATTTCAATTTTGCCACTTTCCAAGTCTTCCAAAAACTGTATGATACCTTTTTCTGTAACCTCATCATAGTCAGCTTCTTGTATATTTTGGATAGTATCAGCTAAAAATGTTTGTTTGGTTTCCGTAGGATTATCTATATACTGTTGCCCTTTGTTGTGATATTCTTGGGTAAGTTTATCTACATTGATACCTACCAATATTCTAATTTTGGGAATATCCTGCAAAAATTCTCGTAATTTAAAATATCCAGAGGCACGAAAATATCCCACAAGTGCGTCAAAGTGGTGCAAGTTTTTTACATGGTGCAATGTACCCTCAAACTTTTTGATGAGGGTATTTCCATTTTTGTTAGTGAAGAATTTTGTAGCCATGACGGTTCTATAAATATGTATTTTGCAAATATAAATACTTATTCCAAATCAAATGTAAAAATATATCGTTTATTGATTTGTACTCAAAGAATATAATTTCATAAAAAGTTTTTATTTGACATTATTGCTAAAATATGGTAGTTAAATTTTATCTCAGCAAAGATAAACGTGCATCAGAACCACAAAAAGGTTGTCTTGTGATATGCAGTGTATCTTGGTATGGTCATAGATTGAAGCGTTCTACAGGCGAGAACTGCCCTGAAAAAGAATGGCTTGGCAACAAAGGCAATATTATTATGCTATCAACGAAAGACTTAGCAAACCTATAGCAAAAAGAGCAGGGATTATTTCTAAAACTGCCCACACGATTTTTGCCAAAAAGCGTAGAACTGAAGTTTTTGAAAAGTGGGAATACCTCACTATGCACTCCGCAAGGCACACTTTTGCTACCATTTGTTTTCTTTCAGGTATGAGCGAAGTAACAGTTCAGCGTTTTTTGGGACATTCCAAAATAACAACTACCAAACGCTACATACACCTTGCCGAAGCCTTCAAAACCGAAAGTATCAAGAATGCATGGGCATTTGGGGAGGTCGAATAGTGGACACTTTCACAGACAGTTTCGTGGACATTATGGGTACAGTAACAAGATGTAAGGTACTGAAAACAGCTCTGAAAAAATGATATAGACGCTTTTTAGCGCGTTTGGAAGGGCGTATCGACTACTACCAGTCCCACCAAACCAAAAAAAACCACGTTTACAGATTGTAAATGTGGTTTTTAGTTTTGCGAAAAGATGCTGAAAGACAGATGAAACGTAACAGAAGTGTTTATCTGCACCAACAAATCTAAATAGCAGGCAAGCCCAATTCTTGCAGAAAGACGTTGTGTGTGTCTGTAGCGGTTTTGATGTCTTGGTTGATTTGGGCTAATCGTTGGTGGACTGCTTGCAAGTCTATAGTTTCTTCTTCTATAGAGGTGCTGATGTAGCGCGAAATGTTGAGGTTATAGTCGTTTGCCTCTATTTCTGCCATTGATACTTTTCTTGCATAACGCTCTGTTTCTTTGCGGAATTGGTAGGTTTCCACTATGTTTTTGATGTGGTCTTCTGTCAGAACGTTTTGTTTTTTGCCTTTTTCAAAGTGTTCGCTTGCATTGATGAATAACACATCATCTTGGTTTTTGCACTTTTTCAGTACCAAGATACAAACAGGAATACCTGTAGAATAGAACAAATTGGAAGGCAAGCCAATGACTGTATCAATGTGGTTGTCTTTGAGTAGTTTGGTTCTAATCTTTTGCTCCACACCACCACGAAACAACACGCCATGAGGCAAGATTATTGCCATTGTTCCCTCTTTGGCTAAGAAGTGAAAGCCGTGCAACAAAAAGGCAAAATCGGCGGCTGACTTGGGGGCTAATCCATAGCTTTTGAAACGGAAATCTTCACCCAAACTGTCCGTAACTTCCCAACGAAGGCTAAAAGGCGGATTGGCTACTATGGCATCAAACTCTACTTTTTTGGCGGGGTTCATCTCGTTCAGTATATCCCACTGATTGAACAGGGTGTCGCCATGAAAAATATCAAATTCGGAGTCTTTCACGCCATGCAGCAGCATATTCATACGAGCAAGGTTGTAGGTGGTGATGTTTTGCTCTTGCCCATAAATCTTGCCTATGCTTCCGCCACTTTCTACCACTTTCCTCCTCACGTTCAGCAACAAAGAACCTGAACCACAAGCGAAATCCAATACTTTTTCGAACTTGCCTTTTTTGCCTGTAGCGGGGTTTTGGCTGTCTAAGGATACTATTTCTGATAGTACAGTAGAAATTTGTTGGGGCGTGTAGAACTCGCCTGCTTTCTTGCCTGAACCCGCCGCGAACTCGCCTATCAAATACTCATACGCATCTCCCAATGTATC
>JAAFJK010000748.1 GCA_013298105.1 Cytophagales bacterium | reverse complement strand
GCTTTGATGCTTATTATGACACTTTTGCCTGCATTTTCCTACCAATTTGTTGCGCCACTTCTAAAGCCTGTCGTGCAAGAAATAGACAATCCATTCTTTTTGATAGGTTATTGGGCATTATTTTTCATAATGGCTTTGTATCTATTTTTTAGTCGCAACCAAGCCCTGCAAGACTATGCCCAAAGACTACATGAGGAAGGTATTTTACAAAATATCGCCGCTCTTGAGCTGATTTACATGAAGAAAAAACGGCTTGCAGATGTAGTGCATTGTGTAGTAAACGAATTGATAAAAAATAACTACATAGAAGTCCAATCCAATCACGCCCTGAAAGCCATCAAATCTTCAAAAACAGCCCGAAATAGCTATGATTTTGCCGTTTTGCAAACCTTAGAAAATCTGGGAGGTGAGGCGCACTATCCACCCCTGTTGGGCGAATTGGTAAAAAAACAAGTCTTTACACAAACCAAAAATTTTGTGGATACACTTGAAAAAAAGACAACCGAAACTGCCGCTTATACCCAAATTATAGGTTTTGGGAGTCTGTTGTTTACTGTATTTTTGTTGTTTGGATTTGTAAGAATGGATTTGGGACTTATGCGCGAAAAGCCGATAGTTTTCTTGTTGGTATCGCTCATAAGTATGACCTTGATAGCACTGATGGTACTACATCAGACCACAAAACAACTGTTTAGAACCGTTATCCCCCAATTATTCCAACAAAACCTTGCCTACCGCACCCAGCAAGAAAGCTACGAAGAGGGCGATGATTTTGATTGGCAATACCTGATGCTGGGCAATTCGGTTATAACAAGCTCGTTTTCGCCCATCATCACGCACATAGAAAGCCACAACGAAACAGATGGCGGCAGCAGTAGCTGTGGGAGTAGCGACAGTGGAGGCGATAGCGGAGGAAGTAGCTGTGGCAGTGGCTGTGGAGGCTGTGGAGGAGGTGGGGATTAAACTTTCCTTGCCATTTATTGCAAAACCCTTTTTTCTTTTTAGCTTTGTTGCAAAAATATCAAACCACATGAATATCCTCTTGATAGGGAACGGTGGGCGCGAACACGCACTTGCTTGGAAAATGCAACAAAGCCCACTTTGCACCACGCTCTATGTGATGCCAGGCAATGCAGGCACTGCCGAAATAGCCCAAAATGTAGATATAGCCTTGAATAATTTTGCAGGCATTGCGCACTTTGTATTAGATAAAGCGATCGCACTCGTAATAGTGGGTCCCGAAGAACCTTTAGTAAAAGGATTGCGCGACTTCTTTCATCAAAGCGAAGCCTTGAAAGATATTCCATTCGTAGGTCCTGCCAGACTGGGCGCACAGCTCGAGGGAAGCAAAGATTTCTCCAAATCCTTTATGCAAAAATACAGGATTCCTACCGCCTCCTCGCGTACTTTTACGCTCAAGACCTTGCATGAAGGCTTACAATATGTAGAAAAACATACCTTGCCCATAGTCCTGAAAGCCGATGGACTTGCGGCAGGCAAGGGCGTTATCATCTCCCAAGACGTAGCCCACGCCAAGCAAACCCTTCGAGAAATGCTCGAAAACAAAAAATTTGGAGAGGCAAGTGATAAAGTAGTCATTGAGCAATATCTTGAGGGCATTGAACTCTCAGTTTTTGTACTCACTGACGGCAAAACGTACCGCACCTTGCCTACCGCCAAAGATTACAAACGCATAGGTGAAGGCGATACAGGGCTGAATACGGGCGGCATGGGCGCGGTTTCGCCTGTACCTTTTGCAGACCATGCCTTTATGCAAAAAGTAACCCAACGCATCATAGAACCTACTATAGCTGGTTTGAAAAAAGAAGGCATTGACTATATCGGCTTTCTCTTTATAGGACTTATGAATGTGCATGGAGAGCCTTATGTCATAGAATACAACGTCCGCATGGGCGACCCTGAAACTGAAGCGGTTATCCCGCGCCTTAAGACTGACCTTGTAAAACTCCTACATCATGCAGGTACACAGACTTTGCACGAAATAGAAATAGAAGAAATACCCGAATTTGCGACTACTATAGTCTTGGTATCAGGTGGTTATCCCGAAGCGTTTGAAAAAGGATTTAGCATAGAAGGTGCTGGAGAGGTAAGTGATGCCATCGTTTTTCACGCAGGCACTACCCAGAATATAGCAGGACGCACACTGACAAATGGCGGGCGCGTCATGGCGATTACGGCTTTGGGCAATACACTTGCGGAAGCACTTGCAAAAGCAAATGCAGGCGCAGAAAAAATCCAATTCGAAAAAAAATACTATCGCCGCGATATAGGCAAAGACTTGGGCGAGGATAGAGGTTTGAAATAAAACGACATCATTTCTGTACGAAATTGGTTTAGGAATGAAAATAAAATAACATGATAATTTCACTCACGCGAAGCCACGCTGTAAGCGTCTGTTGGTATTGCTTAACCGCGTAAAAGCTCGATAACAGACGCTTACAGCGTGGCTAAATATGCTCAAGTTATTTTTTACTCGTTCCTTAGAGATTTTGTCATGTTGAGCAAAGCTCAATATCTTACACCGCGTTTGGTGTCCCACCAAACGCTTTCCCGCAATAACTTTCGAAGAACCCAAACAAGAAAACATACCACAAAAACGATTTTCCATTGTAAAACTTTGACAGTCAAATATTTACAATTTTAAATTTTAAATTGTAAATATTTCTCAAATGCAAGCCAACATAACACAACTCATAGAAGATATAACTGCACAAGATTGGGGCATCATACCTGACTTCTTGCCTGCCCACCTCACGCACGTACTTGCCCAAGACCTCCTACGCAGGCAAGTGGCAGGAGAGTTCAAGCCCGCAGGGGTAGGCAAGGCACAAATCCGTACCGATATACGCGGAGATGCTACGCTCTGGTGGCAAGATGCAGACCTCATAGATGCCCAAAAAACCTATTATCAAAACATTAACACGCTCCGCGAAGCCCTGAATGAAGCCTTTTTTATATCTCTTCAGACCTTTGAATGTCATTATGCAAGCTACCCTATAGGCGCGTTTTATCAACGTCATTTGGATAGTTTTCGTCAAAATAATAGCCGTTTTATCTCTTGCATACTCTACCTGAATACAGATTGGCAGGCAAGTGAAGGAGGCGCACTGAGAGTATATAATACTGATAATGAAACACATACAGATATATTTCCGACCTTTGGTACGCTCGTCTGTATGCGAAGCGAAACTATGTGGCACGAGGTCTTGCCTGCCCACCGCACTCGGTACAGCATCACAGGCTGGCTACGTAGGCAAGAAATATTTTAAAGATAGATGTAATATTTTTTCAAAATAAGCGTTTACTATTTATGTTTCAAAAGTATATAAATATAAATTGTCATAAAAACTTTTTGGCATAATTTTGCGTATAAATCATTAACCAATAAAACACAAATAAAAAAACTAAACCCATGTTATCTACATTTATTATTTCCTTGTTGATTGGATTTGCAACACCTACAGCACAGCCTGTAGCGACAGAGGAATTGTATCACGTCTTGTTCGTACAAGGTCAAATCCTGAACAAAACCACAGGCGCATTGTTGCTGCGTGGTGATAAACTTAAAGCAACAGACAAAGTAGCTTTCAAAGGTGCTGATGCCAAAGCTATAGTATTAAGCAACTTACGTGGACGATTTGTTATGAGTGCCAACCCAAGCAAAATAGGCAGTGAATTTGCAGAAGTAGTAGGCGGTATCGTATCTCCCCTAAAGACTAACTCAAAACTCAGCACACGCGGTGGCGAAGTAGAAGGCGAAGATGCTGTAAAAGACTTGAAAGCGCATTTTGGAAAAACTGAAGGAGACGTAGTACCTACTTATATTATCTTTGGCGATAAATATAGCTTCAAAGTAGATAAAGGTGCTATGAAACTTGGCGATAACGACTTTTTGGCTATGAAATATAAGTCAGATGCAAAAAGCGGTACTATCGGCATGAAGCAAGAAGGCAATGCGGCTATCATCAACAAGGAATCCTTGTCAGCCAAAGTAGCTATTGCGGAATTGAAGCACATCTCTTTGCACAAATTTGACAAAACTAAAGGTGCGTCTGGCGTAGATGCGACTGTATTGGCTTCTTTCAAACCTGTATTCGTGAATACAGCCGATTTGAAAACATCATTCGCTGAATATTTGACTATGACAAACATAAACGAGTCACTTGCTACCAACATGGCAGGCAACAAAGAGGCTTTGGCTAAATTGCCTACTATGTCTGATACAGACAAAAAAGTGGAACTTTTATTCTACTATTTGAGCGTATGTTATGTAGCTCCCAATGAAGAAGGAGAAATAAACGTAAACGCCATGAAAGTAGATTATGATGTACTCAAAAAATTCATTAAAGAAAATAAATTGTAATCTCTTTTAGGGAAAAAATAAAAAGCCGTACTTTGTACGGCTTTTTTTATTCTTTCTTCTCTTCATTGGAGGCTGGGGGCGTTTCAGCAGGGGTAGATTCGGCAGGCTTTACTACTTTTTTCTTCTTTTTCTTCTTTTTATAAGTAGTATAGGATTTTGATTTGCGCTTATCGTAGGCTTCTATGCCGTTTATTTTGCGATAATATCCCTTGAACTCTTGAGCTTTGTATTTTTTTCGAAAAATATACGTAAAAAAAGGTACACCTCTGAATACCTTGCCTACATCTTTTGTATCGCCATTGGCGCGTGTTTCTGAACCTATGGCATGGTTATGGTCGATGGCTACATAGCAAGTGGGTACTTTGCAACGAGGTGGCACACGCAGGCAAGATGTCTGGACTACTAAAAGTATCAATAAACAAGATAAAATCGTATTCTTCATAGAAAAGTAACGCACATATCTTATAAAAATTGTGATTTTACAAAAGAATAAAAAAAACGTCCTAAAGCGTTTGCAACACAGTCCAAAGCTCTTTTTTTAGTGCTGTATTTTGCTGTAAACTTTCCAAACTATCGGCTTCAAGATACACTATTTCGTCTTGGGTATGTGGTTTATAGGCTGTAAGGGCAGGCAAGGCAGGTAAGATAGCCGATATAGGCGTTCCAAATGCCCACACTTGCATATATTGGGTAGGCAAGTCGAGGGGCGCACGCACATTGCTTACTTTGACATATTGGGACTGCAATTTCAATGCGCCCAGTATCTTATACAAAAATGTCAAACTTTCTTCGGGCGCGAGTATATCTTGTGGATAATCCACCAAAATCCAAACTTTTATGCCCGCAGGAGGGAGTTCATAGACTGCATCAAATTGATAGAGTTGTTTGAAAAAAGCGGGGGTTGTATGTGCTGTCATCATAGCTTACAAAGATAGCACTTTTTTTATATTTCTACACAGACTACTATACAATTTCATTTTTTATTGGGCTGTAAGTGTTTGGTGTCCCATCAAACACTATTTTTACCACGTTTGGTTGGACACCAAACGCTATTTTTTACACAAATTCAAAATTGTACAGTAGTCTGTGAATTTTTATTCCTATCTTAGGAACGAGTAGAAAATAACTTGAGAATATTTAGCCACGCTGTAAGCGTCTGTTATCGAGCTTTTACGCGGTTAGGCAATACCAAC
>JAAFJK010000756.1 GCA_013298105.1 Cytophagales bacterium | reverse complement strand
TCCATTGATGGTAGGCGGTTTATTTTGCAAAATACCTTCTATAAAAAGCGGAATCACTGCCGCATACGCGCCTTTGGGACTTTGGCGAGGTCCAAAGACATTGAAATAACGAAGCCCTATTGTTTCTAACCCATACAAACGCCCAAAAACATCTGCATACAGTTCATTTACGTATTTTGTAACGGCATAAGGCGAAAGTGGTTTGCCTATCCTGTCTTCGCGTTTTGGTAGCTCCGTGCTATCGCCATAAGTAGAAGAAGAAGCGGCATAGACAAATCTTTTCACGCCTGCCTCACGCGAAGCCACAAGCATATTCAAAAAACCTGTGATGTTTACATCATTTGTAGTCAGTGGATCGGCTATGCTTCTGGGGACAGAACCGAGTGCGGCTTGGTGCAAAACTATCTCCACACCTTCACAAGCACGCTGGCAGTCAGCTAAGTTACGAATATCACCTTCTATAAAACTGAACGCTGGATTTGAAAAAAAGGGCGCGATATTTTTCTCGTTGCCTGTAGCCAAATTGTCTAAGACTACGACTTTTTTAGCCTCATATTTCAGCAAATATTCTACCAAGTGTGAGCCTATAAATCCTGCTCCTCCTGTTATAAGAAAAGAAACAGCGTTGATGCTTTGTGTGTGAAAGGGTGTTTCGTACATGGTTTTTGTTAGCTATTTAGCCCCCTGCCCCAAAGGGGAGTTTTTATTTATTATGTAACTTTCAGTTTAGACTTGCCTACCAAGAGGTAATTCTCCCTTTGGGGTAAGGGGCTAAATAGTTACAAAAATTGATAATCAAACTATTTATTTCGTACCTCTCACTGCCGCCACTTGGTTATGGTTTTCGTATTGTATAAAACTTGCCTGCACTCCACGCATACCAAATTCCTCAAACCATCTTTTGACAGTCGCAAGGCGTTGTGGGTGGTCATATTCAGGAGAGAACATATCAAAGGTATCCAAAATAACCCACTCTCTGCGCTGTTCGGGCGTGAGGTGGGGAGGCAAGGTGCTTTTGATGTCGCAAATAGGCAGGAATCGGTTAGTGAGCTTGCCTACCCCGATTTTATTAAAAAACTGTGAAGTATTTATCAGCCAATTCGCGTTGCGCTCAATGCGCTTGAGTAGTTTTGGGTGGCTCATACGCTTCGTAAATGGTCTGAAGATGTATTTGGCGTGGATTTTTGTCCACCAGCCGCGTATCGGATAAAAATCAACTATCAACTCGCCTCCTGGTTTTACCATTTCCACCAAGCATTTTACAGACTGTTTGAAGTCAGGCGTATGCTGAAGTACCCCAAAACAAAACACTTTGTCAAAACTATTTTTGGGAAAAGGTAGCTCATAAATACTTGCCTGCGCAAGCGTGAATCTGCCTGACTGTGTATGCGAATCGTTATTTTTCCAATTTGCCTCTACAGCATTTGAGTAATCTACGCTGTAGAGATTCGCGTTTGTATTGTCCAAAACTACCTGTGAGAATCGTCCCGCGCCTGAACCTACCTCAAGCACATTCTGCCCTGTGAGGTCTTGCTTATCCCAACCTGTAACGGCAAAGAAGCGTTCTTTGCTTTGGCTATGCGTACTTGAATGGCGGTCTATTTGGGTTTGGACAAAGGTATTCCATTGAAAACCAAAGTTTTCGGTATAATTATCAGCTTCTACGAAGCGCGGTATTTCGTGCAAACGCGCAAACGACTTGCCTGCCTCATCTATCAAAACATCTCCTTTGTCTGTCAAAGGCTGTTGGGTTTGTGGATTTACAAAAGGGATTTGCATAAATCTGTGCTATTCTACTGTGCGACTTCTATCGTCAAGTTGTGGTTGGTATAAATACAAATGTCTGCCGCTATGTGTAGGCTTTCTTTTACCATTTCTTCGGCAGTGAGGTGGGGCGCGTGTTTTTTCAAGGCGAGTGCGGCGGCTTGAGCAAACATACTTCCCGAACCTATAGAAGCCACCTCACTGTCAGGCTCAAGTACATCACCTGTACCAGATATTATCAATAGTTCTTCTTTGTTTACGGTTATCATCATAGCTTCGAGTTTGCGGAGGTAGCGGTCTGTACGCCAGTCTTTGGCAAGCTCGATGGCGGCGCGTTTCATATTTTGTCCATGTGCGTTGAGTTTTTCCTCAAAGCGTTCTAAGAGCGTAAAAGCATCGGCTGTCCCTCCCGCAAAACCCACAATGACCTTGCCTGCCGACAGCTTACGGATTTTTTTGATATTGTTTTTGGCTACAGTGTTGCCCATCGTGGCTTGTCCATCTGCGCCTATGGCGATTTGTCCGTTGTGGCGAATGGCTACTACAGTGGTGCCATGCATTTGGAGATTTGACATAAATTGTTACGAGAGTATTTGGATATTGTAAGAATATTTTGCAAATTTGCAAATAAAATTCAACAAAATAGCGTTTTCTTTTAAAAAAGCTGTACTTATATACACACTAAGTTATGCAGACTTTCGCCATGATAGGTTGATAGAAGCTATTTTTTAACTTACAATAATTTAATAATCAATCATTTAACTTTGTATGATGTTGATATACTTGAACTTCATACCTCGTACTTCGTATTTCGTACTTCTTTTTAGCGTGTGTTATGTATTCCTTCTCCTCTATTTTTATCGCCATACTTTATTTTGCCCAACTCTCTACAGCACAAGAAAAAGAGTATTTGGACAAATATCAAAGTCCTACCACTCCCGAAAAAGCAGTGTATTATCGCCTCTGTAAGCGTGATGATATGAAGCGTATGCAAGGCAAAGTATTGATTTATAGAATAGAAGGTTCACTATATTCAGAAGTAAACTACATAGATGGACTCCGCGATGGATATTATGTTACGTATCACCTGAACGGCAATATGGCTATCAAAGGAATGTATGAAGATGACCACAGAGTAGGCACTTGGGAGCATTGGTACGATAACCGCCAAAAACAGCGCGAAGACACTTATATTGATGGCAAACACCACGTAGAAAGCTACTGGGACAGGGCAGGCAAGCAAACCCTCAAGCAAGGTACAGGCGCGTTTGAGTTGCATGACGATACACATGGCATTGCGGAAAAAGGCAAATTCAAAAATTATGTAAAAGATGGCGCGTGGGTAGGTTATTTTGATGACGGGCGTATGTACTTCCAAGAAGTATGGAGTGAAGGAAAACTTACCAAAGGCATCAGCCATGATGACCAAAACAAGACCTACAGTTATGACAATGACTCTTTTCAGACCTTGCCTGCCTTTGTGGGTGGACAAGCCGAACTTGAGAAATACCTTGAAAAAAATAAGCGTTACCCAAAAAAGGCACAGCGCGCGGGCGTGGCAGGCAAGGTAGTCGTAAAGTTCACAGTAGAGATAGACGGCAAAATAACACACCCCCACGTCATTGAAACGAACTCCTACTTCAATGAAGAAGCCCTGCGCCTCGTACAAGAGATGCCTGCTTGGAAGCCCGCGCTTTTACGTGGACAAGAAATCAAAAGAAATTATATCTTGCCCATCAACTTTAAACTTTGAGGCTGTTTAGCCCCTTTGGGGCGGGGGCTAAATAGTTACGCAAAAAGAACAATTCAAAACATTATGTTGAATCTAACAGGTACAGGTGTAGCCTTAGTTACACCTTTTGATGCACAAGGCGAGATAGACTTTCCTGCCTTAGCGCGACTACTACAGCATACGCACGCGGTAGGCAAGGGCGTGGATTATTGGGTAGTCATGGGGACTACAGGCGAAGCAGTTACGCTCTCGGCTACTGAAAAACAACAAGTGCTGGATTTTGTCAAAGCCCACAATCCTGCCAACTTACCTATCATTTATGGGATAGGAGGCAACAATACCCATGAAGTTTTGGAAAACCTCAAGCATACTTCACTTGAGGGCGTTTCGGCTATCTTGTCTGTAAGTCCTTACTACAACAAGCCTTCACAAGCAGGCATCATAGCACATTTTACGGCTGTAGCAGATGCTTCTAAGTTGCCTATTGTGCTTTATAATGTGCCTGCGCGGACAGCAAGCAACCTAAAAGCCGAAACAACTTTGCGCCTTGCAGCGCATACAAATATCATAGCAACCAAAGAGGCTTCAGGCGATTTGGTACAATGCATGGAGATAGCACGCCACGCACCTGCAGGTTTTACGCTGATTTCGGGTGATGATATGCTCGCAGTGCCTATGATAGCTACAGGCGCGAAAGGAGTAATCTCGGTACTTGCCAATGCCTTTCCTACCCTTTTTAGTGATATGACACGCTATGCTTTGAAGGGGAATTTTGAGGAGGCTTCGCGGATTTTGTATGGCTTTTTGGACATCAATCCACTTATGTATGAGGAGAGCAATCCTGTAGGTGTGAAACAAGTGCTTCATTTTCAACAAGTTTGTCAAAACTATGTCCGACTTCCGCTCTTGCCTGCCTCCGAAAGCCTGCAACAAAGAATAAAAACACTTTTGTAACCTATTTGCGCTTTGATGCGTAAAACTCAATTAGACTTCTTGCGAAAGTCCATTTCCCTCCCTCAAAAATGAAGGGAGGGCAGGGTGGGAGGTCTTTAAAAATACTGGCTCTTAGAAAGTTATTACGGAACAGGCTGTAGCACAGGCTTCTCGCCTGTCGTTTTCAAGTCATAAACAGGCTGGAAGCCTGTTCTACAGTTTTGCCTCCGCAATAACTTTCGAAGAACCAAAATACTTTCGCAAGAAGTCTATTATAATTTTAGGTTTATGATTTTAAATTGTAAATCTAAAATTGTAAATCGTAAACCAAAAATCTTAAATCGTAAATCAAATGGCACGCGAAACATTCCAAAAAAGTATCAGTATTCAAAACAGGAAAGCCTCTTTTGAATATCATTTTGAAGATAAATATATAGCTGGTATAGTCCTCACTGGAACAGAAATAAAGTCTGTGCGCCAAGCTAAAGTTACGCTTGGGGAGGCTTTTTGTTATTTTGATGACGAGAATTTAGTCATCAAACAGATGAGTATTGCCCAATACGGCAATGGCACTTACAACAATCATGTGGCAGACCGCGAGCGAAGGCTTTTACTTAAAAAAAGAGAACTCAAAAAACTGAAAGAAGGTCTTGAGCAACAAAACTTTACTATAGTGCCTGTGCGTATGTTTATCAATGACAAGGGATTGGCAAAAATGGAAATTGCCCTTGCCAAAGGTAAAAAACTCTATGATAAACGCCAAGATGCTAAAGAAAAAGAAGCCAAACGCGAGATAGCGCGTGAGGATTATTAATTAAAAATGGTTCTTCGAGAGTTATTGCGGAACTTGAAAAATGTTGCTTCAACCCTTCGGGTGGCTAAACTAACTAACTCAAAATGAGTTAGTTAGTTTAGCCACCCGAAGGGTTGAAGCTCTCTAAAAATCAAACACCCGCAATAATTTTTTAAGAACCTTAAAAATAAACGATTGTCTGACAATTTTTGTGGAAGTACCCAGTTTGTCATTGCGA
>JAAFJK010000776.1 GCA_013298105.1 Cytophagales bacterium | reverse complement strand
GCTCAAGTTTTTTACAAAACTATCTTACCCCCTCTGTACCTCAAGGATATGATGCTTTGGTAAATAGCATTGAAAGCTATGTTACAGATGTTAAAAATGAATTTGAGGCTTTAGGCATTGCTTCTGATACAGCAAGTAATGCGGTTTTAGCTCAAAAATTGGAGCAGGTAACATTGAATTACGAAAACGCAGTTGCCACTAACCTTAGTTTGTCAAATGATGACAAAGTGCTAATATTTATCTTAACTACAAAGATTTTGGCAGGCAAGGACTACATGATGAATCTCGCGGGCAACCTAAGCCTACTCAAACCAGCTAACCTAAAGAAAGGTAAATTCAAAAATTGGTTAAAGAAAACCGTAAATACTGTGGTAAGAGTAGCCGTAAGCGTTTTTATAGGTGTAACGGGAGGATTAGTTGCAGGTGCAGTAAATGGAGCCATTTGGGGAAGCCTAATTGGAGGTACTGGTGCGGTTGCATTGATACCAATGTGTGCTGCAGTAGGAGTAACAACTGGATTTGTTATCAGTGTTTTTTATGCAAGGCGGAATGAATGTTATACCTTATTTAGGGGTTTGACTACCCGAAACTGTTGGTAAGTTTAAAATCAAATTTTTCCTGCTATCATATATGCGAAATTTATTATTAACCATAATTTTATGTGTCTGTACAGTATCGAGCATCCAAGCAAGTAGTATTTGTGCTGATACCACCAAACACAATGATACAAAAATAAAAGGCTATCTTTGGCTTAGACAATTCTTTAGCATACTACCGACAGGTTCTACAGCCTATGAAGGTTTTTTTGAATTTTATGCAGAAGGAGTGAAGTTTTCGATGAATCCAAATGCTAAAAAAATGCCTCACATAATTGGCTATGCACATTTATTGAAAGAAATCGTAATAGAATGGAAAGAAGTAGCCAAAATAGTCCGAAGAGGTACTTGTTTAAGAATTTTCTTTGATAATATGCTCTTTATCAAAATGAAAGATGGTAAAAAATACTTTTTTTTGGGTTGGAAAAAGAAACAAATCATTGCTGAATACAAGCGATACATGGCTTCTCAAACGCAATCCAAAAAATAAAAAAAAACGCCTCAACTTGAGGCGTTTTTGGTTTTAATAGGTTTATGAAAAATATTGGCATCTTTCATTTATCAGTTTACACTTTTTTGAATAGACAAATCAGAAAGTGGTTTTGAAAAGTTTTTTATACACATAATATTTTTCATAAATAGCTCATTATCAGTTTTTTAAACCTGTAAGGTCTTTAAAGACCTTACAGGTTTAAGGAAAAAAAGTGTAAACTACTTTTTAGGGGTTATGAAAGATGCCAAAATATTTTAGCATTTCTTTTGCTACTTACCTATAATCGCATATCTTTACAATCGTTCAAAATAAGATGCTAAACCGCCTGCACGATATGTTCAGCTATTTCAGTAAGGTCGATGTCATTGAAATTGCCCGAACTCATCATGAGCAGGTTTTTATTGTTCCAAGAAAGTGTCAATAAATGCGCTTTCAATGCCTCACTGTCATCAAATACTTTGAGGTTATCGTGGTCGAATGCTTTTTGTATATCTTCGGCAGAGAGCAACGGCATTTTTTTGATGGCGAGTGCTTTGGGATTGAAATATACTATAGCTTGGTCTGCCGCATTGAGCGTATCGTTGTATTGGGGCAGGAAGTCTTTATTCATACTGCTATAGGTATGTAGCTCAAGACAAGCAATCAATTTCCGCTCCACAAACTGGCGTTTTACGGCAGAAGTAGTCGCGAGGACTTTGGAGGGGGAGTGCGCATAATCTTTGAACATCACAAAATTAGACCTTTCCTTTACCCTCTCAAGCCGCTTGCCTGCCCCTTTGAATGAACTGATGGCTTTGTAAAAAGGCTCATCATCAATGCCCAAGCGCGTACATACGGCTTTGGCGGCACTTACATTTTTCAGGTTATGCTCTCCAAAAAAAGCCACTCGCACGCGGTCATTTTTGCTTACTGTAAGATACGTAACGCCTTCAATAATTTTATGCGGGTGCGCTTGGTAGGCAAGTTGAATGACATCAGCCCGCTCTTTCGCGCCTATGACAGAAGCTATAGAATCATCTTGGCTGTAGATAAGTGCGCCTGCTTTGGGCGTAGCATCTGCAAAATCTTCAAATGGAGCCACATACGCATCAAAATTCGGATATACGTTCATGTGGTCCCAAGCTATCCCACTTATCACGCCTATATGGTGCTTGTAGCGCAAGAATTTGGGCGTTTGGTCGAAAGGTGCGGAGAAATATTCGTCCCCTTCTATGATGATGGTAGGCGAGTTGCTTGTGAGGCTGACTTGGTTCTCAAAACCTTCTACCGAAGCCCCCACGAGATAGTCAAACTTTCTGTTGCAGGCTTTCAAGACGTGCATAATCATAGCCGTAATGGTCGTTTTGCCATGACTGCCCGCTATGACTACTCTGTGCTTGTGTTTGCTTCGCTCAAGGACATATTCAGGATAAGAATAAATCTTGATACCTAACTCTTGAGCCTTTACGTATTCAGGATTATCTATACGGGCGTGCATACCTACTATGACGGCTTGTATGTCAGTCGTGATTTTTTCTGGAAACCAGCCCAATGTATCGGGCAACAGCCCATGAGAGGCAAGTCGAGTGCGTGAAGGCTCAAAAATCTCGTCATCAGAGCCTGTTACCTGAAAGCCTTTGAGGTGTGCATCAATCGCAAGGTTGTGCATAGCACTGCCTCCTATAGCAATGAAATGAAGTTTTGGGTGCGTCATAGCGCAAAGATACAAGAAGATACAAGAAAAATATAATTTTCAAACAAAAATTTGTTACTATCATTTATTATAGCTAACTTGTCCCAAAATCACTACTCATTCATCTATTTTATGAATCACGAAACAGCGCATCTTGACCTCGCCTCCCAAATGTTCGCATTTGCGGCACTCCATGACCATAATCTTGCCCCCAAAGGGCATGAAGATAAAATATATTTCATCAATCACAACGGCGTTGCCCAATACGAGCTTTGGGAAGCGATGGGTTTTTGGAATGTATCTACGCTTGATGGATATTTACTAAAAAAACACGAAGACTTTTATTTTGCCCTAAAGCACCTTATCCTGCATATAGAAGGCGAGGAGATGGACATACACTTTGGCAAAAAAGAAGACGAGTAGTAGGGGGGATAAAAGGAGAAGCGCGTTCGATAACGCGCTTCTATCGTTTTGTCAAGAAAATCACAGATTGTCTTACTTAAGCCAATCTCACATTAACTGCATTCAGCCCTTTTTTGCCATCTTGAATGTCAAACGTAACTGTGTCGTTTTCGCGTATTTCGTCTTTTAAGCCTGATACGTGAACAAAAACTTCTTTTTCGCTACCCTCTACCTTGATAAATCCAAAGCCTTTAGTCGTATTGAAAAATTTTACTGTACAAAAAAAAATAAAGCATTTTTTTAAAATTTTTTTTTTGAGGTTGTCTGACAATTTTTGTGGAAAAACATTTTTTGAGCAAGTTCAAATTTAAGAAACGCCTTTTTTGCTCAATAGGATAGGGTTTTAAACCCTATCCTATTGAGCAAAAAAACTACCACAAAAATTGTCAGAGAACCATTTTTTTTATGGCTTATCTCTGCGCGTATTTATCTATCGTTATAGCCATTTCTTGCTGGAGTTTTTGTGCCTCCTGCCTTGCCTGCCCTGCGAAGTCCTCGCCTGCACTTGCATACAAAATACTGCGCGAAGCATTGACAAGTAGCCCCACTTCACTATTCATACCAAATCGTGCGACCTCTTCCAAACTTCCGCCCTGCGCCCCTACACCTGGTACGAGCAGGAAATGATGTGGTACTATCGCGCGGATTTTTTGTAGGTAAGTAGCTTTGGTTGCCCCGACTACGTACATCAGTTGTGAAGGATTTGCCCATGTACTGGAGGTGCGAAGCACTTTTTCATAGAGCATTTCCTCGCCTACAGGCAATGTTTGAAAGTCTTGGGCAGTTTCATTTGAAGTAAGTGCCAATAGCACGACAGTTTTGTCTAAGTAGGCAAGGAAAGGGGTTACAGAATCCGCGCCCATATAAGGCGCGACTGTAATGGCATCAAAGCTCATTTTTTCAAAAAACGCCTTTGCATATTGTGTTACTGTATTGCCGATGTCGCCTCTTTTGGCATCAGCTATCGTGAACTTGCCTACGGGAATGGCTTTGAGCGTTTCTGCCATGACGTGCCAGCCTTCCGCACCTTGTGCTTCATAAAAAGCGGTATTTATCTTATACGAAACGGCAAAATCAGCAGTTGCCTCTATGATTTGTTGATTGAAGGCTAACATTCCTTCGGGTGTGGCAGGCAAGTGCTTGGGCAGGCGCGTGATGTCTGTATCTAAGCCCACACAAAGGTAAGACTTGAGGCGGAATATTTCGTTTTTCATGAACTACAATTTGTGCAAAGATAGCTTTTTTCAAGAAAAAAGCGCAACTTGGCAAAAGAAACAACTATAGCTTTTTTCAAGAAAAAAGCGCAACTGATTATATGGGAAATTCATCAATGTTTCTTGTTTTTTTCTAAAAAAGCTATCTTTGCAAAAGCCAGCATAATCTGGTTCTCTGACAATTTTTGTGGAGAGGAAAAAGCGCACGTTTTGTCATCATGAGCGAAGCGAAGGAACTCGTTGTGAATCCACGAGATTGTTCCCTTCGCTCACAATGACATCAGACAACCCTTAATTTTTACCCTTAAACCATATATTTTATGCTTACAGCAGAAGAAATTGAACAACTAAATTCACGCAAAGGCTTAAAAAAGCTCTTGGAAGAAAAAGAAATCAATATCAAAAAGGTATTGAAAGAAATGGCATACGAACAAGAACTCGAACATTTGCAAATAGAGCTTGTAAAAATGCACAAATGGTTGCGTGATACAGGCAAAAAATTGCTTATCATATTCGAGGGGCGTGATGCGGCAGGCAAGGGCGGAACTATTTCAAGGTTTTCGCAACACCTTAGCCCCCGACAGATGCGCGTGGTAGCCCTGCCCAAACCAAGCGATACAGAGCGTGGGCAGTGGTATTTTCAACGTTATATCAAAGAATTGCCCAATGCAGGCGAGGTCGTTTTTTTTGACAGAAGTTGGTACAACCGCGCTGTAGTAGAGCCTGTGATGGGTTTTTGTACTGAAGC
>JAAFJK010000505.1 GCA_013298105.1 Cytophagales bacterium | reverse complement strand
GTACTCTCCCGCAAGTGAGGGTGTAAAAGGCGCACGTCTTGCTTCTACCCACATTTGGGTTACATTCAAAGCTATCGAGAGCCTGTTTAACGGTTGCCAATGTAGCCCCGCGCTGATGTCCTGTCTTGCTTCGCGCTTTGTACCTGCATAATTGTCCGCAAAAGCGACTATAAAAGTATGGGAACTATTGATTCGGGCGTGAAGTTTGGGCGTAAGGCGGGTTTTGTGTTGGGCAGTAAAAATATAGGTTTGGGTTTGGGTGCTATCGGTGCGGTTGTAGAGGTAAAAGTCGTGGATATAGCCTGCTCGAAGTTCAAATTCCTGCCCTTGCCTGCCCGCGTACTTCCAATGCAATAGAAAGCGATTATTTTTTTCTTCTGCTTTTGTATAAAGGTGTGTTTGAAGATTTGCACCCATCGTAGGTGCAAACTGCATATCTCGACTTTGTAGCCACGCATGAAGCGAAAGTGTATGGGCTTTGTGGGGAAAAAAATACACCTCTGTTTGCATACCCTTGAAGGTATTTTGTGCATTTTGTTGCCTTTCGGTAGGTTTATCAAATTTGGCAATATTCACAAAACTAAAATCATTTTGGGCAGTTTGCGCGAATATACTTTGCCTCAAAGCCCACCACTTTTGGCGGGTAGTGTAGGCAAGTTGCCCCCCTACATTTCCAAAGCTCCCACCCCAAAGCTGTCCTGAAAGCCCTTTTTGCGCTTGGGTAGGCAAGGCAGAGAGCATCTGAATCGTACCGCCTATGCTCCCAGAGCCAAAAACTGAACTGCCTGCGCCATGTGATATGATGACTTTCGAGGCAGAGGCAAGGGGAACATTGTTAAAGTCCATTTCTCCGAGTGTGAACGAATTGATGGGTAGTCCATTCCAAAGCACCGCCGTATGTCCCGCGCCTGTCCCTCTGAAACTCACAGAAGCAATGCCACTTGCACCATATTGCTTCATGTAAATGCCAGACTGCTCCATGAGTGTTTGGGCGAGGGTTTGCCCACTGCCTTGTCGGTAGGCAAGGCTATCTATAGTTGTGTGCTTTGTGCCTATGGCATACTCTTGGAGTGAAAAACCTGTAAGCTGAACTTCTTGCAAAAATTTTGTACTATCAGTTTGGGCTTTAGCATCTAAAACCACTGCAAAAGCAAAGCAAAAAATGTAATACAGCAAGTAAATTTGTCTGTGCATACGCAAAAAACTGAATATTCAGGGCGTAAGCGGAGATAGGTGTGCAAGGAATCGATTACACGATTTTGGCAAAAATGCCGAATCGTGCATGGACTATCATGCAACAAGAATCGCCAGCTTTTCACCCGAAAGCGTGAGAAAATAGTAGTACAAGGCAGGTCTCCTGACTTACGATAGCTTGATAGCCTTCCCAAACGTGCAGTTCAGTGGCATTGTATATCAAGCCTTTTTTATCGTTTACAGTTGCGGGGACAGTCGTGGCTTTTACCACATTCCCTTTTAAAACACACTTTTTGAGGGCGTGTTACCAGATACAGTTGCAAAGATAGGTATTTATTTGAAAGGCGGTTATTTTTTTGGTATTTTTTTGGAATTAAAAATGATTCCCTCACAATTTTTGTGAAAGTACCCAGTTTGTCCTCGTGGTTCGCTTTTTTTCCCTTCCACAAAAACTGCCAGAAAACCGAAAAAATTATAAATTCTCTTTATAAAAAGCCTCCTCTTTAGTTTTTCCAACTACGTTTTTTGTCCAAAAAGCCGTATTCAGCAAAAGTATCAAACCAATGCCTGCCGCCGCGCCTGAAAGGAAGTTTGTCCAATCACGCATCACAAGTCCGATTTTACAAACCGTTACGAGCAAACTTGCCAAGCTAAGGACTATCACCACCACCAAAAGTTGCCCTATTTCTAAGCCGATATTGAAGCCCAAAAGTGGCACTACCATACTTGACTTCATGAGCATAGCCCGCAAAAAATTGGAGAAACCCAAGCCATGAATTAATCCAAAAAACATAGCAAAAAAGTACCGCGTATAGCTATGATTGCCTTTTTCTTCCTCTCGACTGAATACATTGGCGACAGCCGTAAGTACAATCGTTACAGGAATCAAAAACTCGATAAAATCTTTGGGCAACCGCACAATGTTAAACACTGCAAGTGCGAGTGTAACTGAATGACCTATCGTAAAAGCCGTTACCAATACCAGCACCTTGCGCCAATCGCGCCATTGATATACTGCACAGAGCGAAAGAATGAACAAGATATGGTCGTAGCCTCCTAAGTCCGTAATGTGGGCAAAGCCCATTTGCAAATAAATCCAAAATTCCATGTCTTATTTTTGTATAATCAGTTTTTGCATAAAAAACTTGCCATGGCGCATTTTGGCTCGCAAAAGATAAAAACCCGCAGGCAAGTTGGTGAGGTTGATTTGGTTATATCCTCCTTGCCTACCCGCGTATGTAGCCTGTACGCGCCCTTGTAAGTCGAGAATTTGGACTTCGGTAGGCAAGTCGCCTTGTATATTGAAGATGCCATTCGATGGATTTGGAAAAATCACAAAGGGCGCAGTCGTTTTTTCTACTTCTCTTGAGAGTAGATAATCTTTTGAAAAAACAGGTCTGAACAACAAACTGCCTACCTCGTCTGGTTGAGCTTCAAAAATACCCCAGCCATTGCCTGAATTGAAGAATATATCAGCAGTGGAGTTCGTATTGCGGTCATAACCTATCAAAATGCGGTCGTTGTTGGTTTGCTCCCAACCGATATAAAACTCGCCTGCAGGCAAGGAAATGAGCGGAAACTTGAACGAAGCCTCGACTTGCCTGCGCACCGCTTCTACACTCAGAAGTGTGTCGCGGGTGGGAGGATATCGAATCGGCACGACTAATTTGTATTTGACAACGTCAATCAGTTCTCCACCTTGTGCTATCTTTTGCCAAATGACGACATTGAAAGTCTGCCCTGTCAAATCCTTCTCAAACTTAGTAAGATGGAAACGAATATCTGTAAGCGTATCAGGTTCATTTAACCTGAATCTGATGCCTACTTTGCCAAAACGCTGGTTTACACCTGCGCCATATTCTGCCGAGCCATCATCATACGCCAAATAATCACTGAGCATATTTATCTGCGTGAGTGTGTCATTGATGCGTAAATCTACAGGTGGAATAGTCGTAGTACCATCACCTGTAATGGCTATGAACTTGGTGCGAATGGCTTTCTTTTGGTTGTTATTCGCAAAAGGTGTGGGAGGAATCCTGCGTGCTACAGGAAATTGCGTCTTGTCGCCTCCCAAGATAAAAGGCGTGGCAGTTCCCAAATCCGTTAATATCGTCTTCGTAAGCGTATCTTCCAACACCATTTTATAGCTCACTACATCAAAACCGCTTCCGCTTAGGTTGTTGATGGTGGCTTTTAGGCTGTCGGAAGTTTCGGCTAAGGGATTAGCAAAATATTGCTTGATGGGCATAGCCGAATAGTTTTTGAAGAAGAAATTGCGCATTTTGGAACTTGTGATTTCTTCTACAAGTGTATCTTTAGCATTTCGGTTTTGGTTCAGATAGACATAATCTATGTGCCATGCGTCATACATACCCGACTTTCTGCCATAATTGATAAATCTAAACTGAAACTTGTTATGAAAATATTTACTTTCCTGCAACCGAATCAAGGCAGGTTTGAAGGGTGCAGTTGGTTTGTTGCCTATTTTTCCCCATACATAGTTCCATTTATTGGCATTGTCCAAAAACTCTACATAGATAGAGTCCGTGAGGTCGGGACGTTCGCCCATGCCGCGTTCTTGCCACACGAAGCTAAAATATACGTTGTCGGCAGGCAAGTAGGTAGAGAGGTCTATGCACTGCGAGGTAAGCGAGTCGCACGTGCCTACTGCATCTACCACTACGTTTGAAAAGCTGTAGGGGCTTCCATTGGCTTTTAGTCCATCAAAAGTAGCCACCCCCAAACTTACAGGATTTTCTCCAAAGTTGTTATTTATCCATACACCACTTTGGGCTACCCAACGTTTTTTGTCTGGTCTACCTGTATAGTTTGCAAAGTCATCAAAAAAAGGCAATGTCAAGCAGGTTGTTTTTTCACCTCGCGGGGCAGGCAAGGCAGGGGTTTGATAAGTCGTGTGATTGGGAGCAAGTCCAAACTGCGCATATACTGGCGTATGAAGCACCAAAACGAACCAAAAAAAGATTTTTTTTATCATAACAAGCAGGTAGTAGGTATGAACTTAAACTTTTTATTTCTGAATAGGTAGCAAAGATACACATTTTTTTTAAAATCC
>JAAFJK010000387.1 GCA_013298105.1 Cytophagales bacterium | reverse complement strand
TTGAAAATTCACAGACTGTCAAAGTTTCTTTTACAGCCAATCAGATAGAATATAAAGTTCCGAATGGTGCGCTGGGCGTACAACGCATGGATTTGTCCGAATCTCAAGGCAAACTCATAGGCATCATGGGCGGTAGCGGGGCAGGCAAGACAACCCTTATGAATGTGCTTTCAGGTATCGAAACACCTTCGCATGGGGAAGTGCTTATCAATGGCTTCAATATGCACACCCAAAAAGATGACGTAGAGGGTGTGATTGGTTTCATAGCTCAAGATGACTTGCTTTTGGAAGACCTTACGGTTTACCAAAACTTATACTATAACGCCAAACTTTGCTTTAAGCAACTTGATGAAAAAGAAATAGACGAGCGTGTCATGACTACTTTAGTAAGTCTGGGGCTTGACCACATCAGGGACATCAAAGTCGGCAACGTACTCAACAAAAAAATATCGGGTGGACAACGCAAACGCTTGAATATCGCGCTTGAGCTTATCCGCGAACCTGCTGTCATGTTCGTAGATGAACCTACATCGGGACTTTCATCAAAAGATTCACAAAATGTGGTGGATTTGCTCAAGGAACTTTCACTCAAGGGCAAATTGATTTTTGTGGTTATACACCAACCCTCGCCTGACATATACAAGACCTTTGACAAAATGATTATTTTGGACAAAGGCGGTTATTTGATATACTATGGACATCCGATTGAAGCCATCACATACTTCAAACGCAAAACCATGCAAGCTGATGCAGAACGCTGGAGCGAAAATCCAGAGGAAATGTTTAAGCTCATAGAAAAAGAAGTCGTAAACGAATTTGGGCAAGAAACAGGCAAACGCCAAGTCTTGCCTGCCCAATGGCACGAGAAATACGTGCAAGAGTTCCCTTTTGCAGAAGTAGAAAAAATAAACGAGAAGCCGCCAAGCTCACTTAGCCGCCCGAATGTAGTCAAACAAGCCTACCTTTTTACGGTGCGGGACTTTTTGTCAAAGGTCAGTAATATGCAGTATATGTTGATAAATCTGCTTGAAGCACCTCTTTTGGCGGTACTTTTGGCATTTATCATACGCTTTCAAAATGACCCCGATACACCCGCAAAATATGTCTTCAGGTACAATGACAACGTGCCTGCCTACATTTTGATTTGTATCATTATTTCGCTCTTTATGGGGCTTACGGTAAGTGCGGAGGAGATAATCAAGGATAGGAAAATCCAAAAACGGGAGCAATTCTTGAATTTGAGCAGGTTTAGTTATTTATTTTCCAAAATATTCATTTTATTTGTGCTTTCAGGCATACAGACCTTTAGTTTTGTGTTGATAGGCAATGCCATTTTGGAGATACAAATAGGGCTTTTGTGGAGTTATTGGGGAATGTTGTTTACGATTTCGTGCTTTGCGAATATGCTGGGTTTGAATATATCGTCTATGTTCAACTCTGTCATCACTATCTATATCACGATTCCGTTGCTTTTGATTCCTCAAATGATTTTGAGTGGTATCATTTTCCGCTATGAGAAGATGAATAAAACCATCAGCGAACGCGGTACTGTGCCTGTATTGGCTGATTTTATGGTTTCGCGTTGGGCTTTCGAAGCTATGACTGTGAATCATTTTATGAATAACAGCTATATGCGTGACTATTATGGCATAGAAAAACGCAAAAGTGAATTTACTTACAAGACACTATTCTGGTTGCCTGAACTTCAGAAGCGTTTGGGTAAAGCGCAAGACCATTTGAATC
Organism: Cytophagales bacterium; assembly: GCA_013298105.1. Classification (GTDB taxonomy): domain Bacteria; phylum Bacteroidota; class Bacteroidia; order Cytophagales; family Microscillaceae; genus RDXI01. Next base: position 4,304 of record JAAFJK010000387.1, on the reverse strand, counting down.
TTGAAAAGAAAACGGATTCTGCCAAAAGAGAATTTAAAAATACACTTGAACTAATCAAAAGCGAAATAAAGGTAGAAAATGCACATCTTGACCTTTTCAAAGAGTATGATTGGAAAAAAGGGCTTACTGTCGCAAACTTCAATGAGGAGGGGGCAGGCAAGGTCAAAGCCTATTTTGATTCGCTGACCTCTAAGTACAATCAAAAAGGCAATGATGCCGAAAATGACTACGACAAAGCCGTAAACCTCAAAAAAGAGCGAAACAAAAAATACAATCTGAATAAACAAAAAGACTACTATCACAATGAAGGGCTGGAAGCATTTATGCGCAATGCCGAAGTGAAAGATAAAATTATAGAACAACATGGGACATTGCTACAGATAAGCGACCCTGTCTATAACGACCCGCGCGGAGTCGACCATTTCTTTGACTATCGTGCGCACTTTCTTGCACCGAAAAAGCATTTGTTTGGTATGTATTTCTCGACCTACTTCTTCAATATGACAGTGATTTGGTTGTTTACGCTTGTCTTCTATTTGACACTGTATTTTGACCTCTTCAAAAAATTATTAGACGGACTTGGAAAAATTAAATTTGGGAAGAAAGAATAGCCCGATTTTTGCTTACTACTTTCCATACAAAATCATAAAATAACCTTGCCTACCCACCTATAGCGGGCGGGCAGGCAAGGTAAAAACTTCCACTTCAAAAACTCAACTAACCCCGTAACGCATTTCGTACCCCTATTATATGAAAAAGCTACCCTACATTTTTACTGCATTTTCTTTCTTTCTTGTGATACTTTCTGGCTGTGGAGGCGAAAAAACAGCAGAAGAAGAACTAAAAGAGGAGAAAAAAAAGGAAAACACTTCTAACAACACCGCCATATCTTCAGAAGTGATAAACGATATTGTGAAAGCAATACCTTCGCCTTTGGAAATATCATTCCTTATCAAAGACCTTGACATCAAGTATGACAAGGGAATCTTGAACCTTACCGAAAATGCAAAAAAATATAACTCTCAACATCAGCTCGCGCTGAACTTGGGCGTATATAGTACAGATTTGGGATATACCAATATCTATGAGCAAACCAAAGATGCGTTTGATTACCTTCAGGCTGTAAGCGAAATGGCAAAAGCCTTGAATGTGGAAAAGTTTTTCGACTTTGAAACCATCAAAAAATTAGCCTCTGCGCGTAGCAATTTGGATACACTCCTCACTATCACAACCACAAACTTAGACAATATCAATGAACACTTACAGCAAAAAAATCGCCCTGACCTTACCATTCTTATCATCACAGGCGGCTGGCTTGAGTCTTTGTATCTTACTTGTGAAGTAGCCAAAAAATCACCCAACGAAATCCTCAAAACGCGCATAGGTGAGCAAAAACTAATCCTTGAGCAAATTCTTCTTTTGTTGTCGTTTTATGAAAAACAAAACAAAGAAATTCGTGGCTTGATTACGGAGTTCCAAAAACTTACCAAAATTTACGAAAACGTAAAAATAACTTATACCAACGAAGCCCCTGTAACCAAAGAAGTCAATGGACAACTCGTAACCGAAGGAGGTCCTAAAAGTGAAATCAAACTTGAGGAAAAAGATCTTGAGTCTATTTTGGAAACAGTCCGCGAGATTCGCAAGAGTGTAACGCTTCCTAAGTAAGAGATTTGAAATTGTTTTGTGGTTCGTGTCTTCACGAACCACTTTTTTAAAGTAAAAGCCCACTCAAATTTGAGTGGGCTTTTTGTTGTTTCGGCTTATTTGCGTTTTTTCATGCCATATTCAGTCTTATCGTCTTTCAATAGAATGTTGTCTGCTTCCATTTTCACAATCGTCATGACCTCAGACTTGCCTCCATCGGGGTAAAGGTTCACGCTTTTGCTGTCTTTTGCCAACTCCCATTTACCTTTGCGGGTCTGCTTGCCTGCGGACTGCGTAAAGGTATCATCTTTTTTGAATTCCAAAAGCATGATTTCTTTTACAGGTTTGCCGTTTCTTGTTTGGACTTCCCAATTTCCGACAAGTTTAGATTTTGCGCCACCGCACGCTACAAAAGCAAAGGTAACAAGTAGTAACCAAAGATAGGTTGTTTTTTTCATGTGTTTGTTAATTTTAAGGGTTTAGAGTAACACAAAGGTACAACTTTTATTGAAATATCCAAAAAAAAGTAAGTTTTTTTTTGAAATCACTTTGATATTTTCATTTCTTTCACAAGGTGCGAAGCCCCCGCGAATTTGTCGATGATAAAAAGGACATAACGAATATCAACCCCAATGTTGCGCACGCGCGTAACATCATACGAGATGTCGCTCATGGTGCCTTCCCAATTCCTATCAAAATTCACGCCTATCAGTTCGCCTTCTGCATTGATGATGGGGCTACCTGAATTGCCGCCTGTAGTGTGATTGGAGGCTGTGAAGCATACAGGCATCTTGCCTGCCACGCCATAGTCGCCAAAGTCTTGCTTCAAAAACAGCGCACGCAAACGTTCCGAAACTTTGTAATCATTGTATTCGGTGGTTATTTTTTCTTTTTCAAAAACACCTTCGAGCGTAGTCATAGGGTGGTAATATACGCCATCGGCAGGCAAGTAAGCGTCTATTTTTCCGTAGGTAAGGCGCAAAGTAGAGTTTGCATCTGGGTAAAATTTGCGCTTGGGTTGCATTTCGCGGAGTGCGGAGATATAAGTGCGCTGGAGCAAATCTATTTCAGCATTGCATTTGCGGGTAATGCTCCATACTTTTGCTTGGTAAGTGTCCATAATTTTGCCAAGTATAGCGACTGCTTTGTCTTTCAAGATAATTTTGATGTCTTTGGTTTCGAGCCATTTATCAAATTTTTCTTTGGAGGCAAGGGCAGAACTTCCATATAACGATTCAGCAATTCTTTCAGGTACAAATTCATTAAATGGAAATTCATCATCAACTATAGAGAGCTGAAACTGTAGGTCTGTACTAATGTCTGTTTGATAGGTTTTGAGGCATATTTTAGCAATTTCCTTGTCGAGTGGTGCGTGAAAATCCTTGTAAAACGCGCTGGCAAGATTTCGTAATTTTTCGACTTGTTCGTCTGTGAGTTTTTCCCCTGACTTGTCTACCACCTCCGCGACATCATACGCAAAATCAAACAACTCAATGGCTAAAATAGCCTCTGCAAAATACTCTCTGGCAAGGTCGACTTTTGCCAACTCCTCATAAGTTTTTTGAAAAGAGGGTAGGAGAGAGGCGTATTTTTCTTTGCGGGCATTGTCCTTGCCTACCCACTCCGCGAACTCAGCTTCTAAGGCGCGTTTGCGTGCTATGGTATTGGCGCGTTTTAGTCCCCTGTTTTCTCCGTCCCATTTTTTCCAATAGTTCGCTATGCTGGCGTGTTTGGCGGAATATTGTATGCGGACAGCATCTGAAGCCTCCATAAATTCCTTCATTTTGCGGAGGCGGACATTGCGCAAAGCCACACGCTTGGGATTGATGTCTTCTTGCAGGAGGCGCACTGCATAAGAGGTAAGGTATTCTTGAGTACGTCCAGGAAAGCCCATGACCATCGTAAAGTCATCTTGCTTCACACCTTTGAGCGAAATCGGGAAAAAGTGGCGCGGCTTCATAGGTACGTTGTCTTTTGAATAGTCGGCGGGTTTGTTGTCCTTGCCTGCATAGACACGAAAAACCGAAAAATCGCCTGTATGTCGAGGCCACATCCAGTTGTCGGTATCGCCTCCGAACTTGCCTATGTTTTCGGGAGGCGCACCTACGAGGCGCACGTCTTTGAAAGTTTCGGTTACGAACATATAATATTCACCCCCATAAAACATAGGACGCACTATCGCGCCATAATGCGTGCCTTTGGTGGCTTCGGCTATGATAGTGGCGATATTGGCATCAGCCAATTTTTTGCGGTCTGCTTCAGATGCGCCCGCAGGCAAGTTTTTCAATACTTGAGCCGTTACGTCTTCTACTTTGATGATAAAAGTAGCCGTTAAGCCTTGATTGGGCAGTTCCTGTTCGCGGTTCATAGCCCAAAATCCGTTGGTGAGATAGTCTTTCTCTACAGTGCTATGCGACTGTATTTGCCCATATCCGCAGTGGTGATTGGTTATCAAAAGCCCTTCGGCAGATACCATTTCGCCTGTGCAAAATCCGCCAAAAGACACTACAGCATCTTTGAGGCTGGCTTTATTCAGGCTGTAGATTTGTTCGGCAGTGAGCTTTAGTCCACGCGCTTTCATCTCTTGGTAGTTTACAGAGCTAATCATGGAGAGTAGCCACATACCTTCTTCGGTGGGGTCATCTACAGGCTTAGGT
>JAAFJK010000416.1 GCA_013298105.1 Cytophagales bacterium | reverse complement strand
ACTTCTTGCGAAAGTGCCATCAGTACATCTACTTTGCCTCAGAAAGCATATAAAACATCTCGCGGGCTATGAGTCTGCAAGTAGCATCATATACTTTTGCCTCATCTGCAGAGCCGTCCGATTTTTTTGGGTCTTCATAGCTATGATAAATGCGCTTGCCTGCCCCCGCGACTACAGGACAAGATTCGTCTGCTTGTGAGCATACCAAAACAGCACAAAAATCTTTTTGTGGGTTGGATTCTTCGTTGTACTTTTTGGAAAAAAGATAAAGCGTTTGTTTTTTTTCCGCCAAATTTAGCTGGAGTTCGTAGCGGGGATTATTCACTACCGTAACGGGCGTACTGATTTGCACACCTGCACGTTTTAGTGTAGCCACAGTGCGTGGATTGCAGGCAGTAGCCTCTGTACCACCCGAAAAAGTAGCCAACCCTTCAGGGGCAAAGCCATAGTATTGGTAGGCAAGTCCCGCCCAAACTTGCGCCAGCTGACTCCTGCGCGAGTTGTGGGTACAGATAAACACCACTTCTGCCTTTTTCTGTTCGGCAAGGCGCGTTTTGATGTAAGAAGCTATTTGCTTGAGGTTCTCTTTCCTGTCTTCAGGAATAAGCGAAAATTCACTTTCAAGTGTTTGGCAATATGCCTTAAGGTCTTGGGGTGTTTGGGCTTGCATAGTTTGGTAGGCAAGGAGGAAAAAAAAGGTAAAAATAAAATGGACTTTTTTCATAAAAATTTAGGAACGAGTAGAAAATAAAGTGATAAAGATTTTGTACGATATTTTGGGCTTAGACGAGGCGCAATAGAAGCGCAAAGCGGTGTTTTGTAATGATTATTGCAACAAAGTATAAGTGCAAAAGATTAACAAAATTAGCAAGTTATTTTTTACTCGTTCCTTAACAATTACAATTTATTTTGATTACATCTCCAAAAAACTGCTCAAATAAGCCCCGCAGGTAGGCAAGGCGCGACATATCCAAACAGTAGCATATCTTTACGCCTTCTATTTCTCCGCGTATGATACCTGCTTGCTTCAGTTCCTGCAAGTGCTGACTTATGGTAGTCCGACTTAAGAACGAAAACTCTTGCGCAATATCTCCCACGATACAGTCTTGGCGTTCTGCCAAAAATTTGATGATGGCAACTCGAGCAGGGTGCGAAAATACCTTGCCTACCTGTGCGAGTGCTTGGGCTTCTGCCTCAAATGCTGTGGTCTTAGCGTACATAATCTTTTTTTACATATAACGCAAACATACGTTGAAAAGTTTTTATATTTCCTTCACTGAAGAAAAATAACAAAATATTCTTTAAAAAAGCTAATTTTGCACTTTGTACGATTTGTTACTTTTCCCCTGACTGATTATGATAGATGTAAGTTCCGAAGTTGGTACGCTGAAGCGACTGATGATACACAGCCCCGACAGTGGGCTGGGCAAAGTAGTGCCTTCAAAGGCACAAGACTGGCTTTTTGAAGATATTATTCACCTCGAGTCTATGCGCAGAGATGAATACGACCATTATGTAAAACTACTTTTGTATTTTCTTGACCCCGAGAAGGTAAAAGGGAAAATAGCAGAGATAGACAACCCTGCCCAAAAACGTGCATTTTACAAACCTGATGACCCACTTTATTTTAACTCTGACAAAGTAATTGACCCCCAATTTCTTTTGGGGCAAGTCCTTGACAATGGCGATATTCGCCTAAAACTTGTGTCTTCGGTCTGTGCTGTAGAGCGTTGCTCTTACCATACACAAAAAATTTTGATGAATCTTGCTTCAGGCGAGCTTGCCAAGACCTTGATTTCGGGAGCTTTTCCCGATGGGACGATGCTTTTCCCGCCTATCCCCAATTTTATCTTCACGCGCGATATAGGCATAGTCGTAAATCAACATTTGGTCTTGAACCGCCCTGCAAAACTTGTGCGTATTCGTGAGTCGCTTTTGATGAAATATATTTTTCATAACCACCCTTATTTTGCGGATTGCCAAGACCGAATCATAGAATTGAGCGAAAATGACCACCAATTTTTCCTAAGTGATGAAGACAGGATTTTGAATGAAGTTACGCTCGAGGGAGGCGATGTGATGACTGTAAGCCCTGAGCAGATGGTAATAGGCTGTAGTGAGCGTACCTCGCTTACGGCTATCAATCAAATCATCAGCTATTTGTTTGAGAAAAATATCATGAAGCGTGTTTCAGTCGTAAAAATCCCTGCGAAGCGCGATTTTATGCACATTGATACGGTTTTTACGCAAGTGAAAAAAGATGTGTGGGTGCTTTTTAGCGCACTCTCAAGGGAGAACAAAGAGTTCAGCACCAAGGATTTTACGCGCCATTTTATTGACAAATCTCTTGCCTACCGACCGCATATTTTGCAGTTTGAGAAGGGCAAAGAAATTCCGCATAAGTTTGACTTTTTGGAAGATTTGCTTGATGACATCAGCCGTTATGATTTGGGTTGCAATAAAGGTACGCGCTTTATCTATTCGGGCAACAATGAATTTCCGTTCGAACAGCGCGAGCAGTGGACAGACTCTTGCAATGTGCTGGCACTGAAAGAGGGTGTAGTAGTGGGCTATGACCGCAACGCCAAAACCTCTGAAGCCTTCAAAAATCAAGGCTTTTCGGTCATCAATGTAAAAGATTTGCTTCAAAAATTTGAGGCTGGAGAAACTACACCTGAAGAAGTGAAAGATACGTTGATTTTATTGCCTTCTGCCGAACTCTCAAGGGCGCGAGGTGGTTCGCACTGTATGAGTATGCCGCTTTTGAGAGAACATTTATAGTTTTTAGCTTGCCTGCCCCACGTAAGTATTTTTGTTGTATATTTGCCTAATTTTAAGTTTATTATGAGCCAATTATTGATAACGTTTGCGGATAATGCCAAGATAGCCGCTTTTCTTGCTTTTGTGCAGGATTTGAAGTATGTCCAAAAAGCGGAACTTCTGCCCGAAGTTGCCCCAGCCTTGCCTGCCCCGCCCGCCCATGGCGACTATGGTGTGGAGGATATAAAGGCTATTGCCAGTCGCTTTCCCAAAAAGCACAAATGGACTGCGCCTGACCTTCAAAAACATTTCCCACAAGACCTGAAAGTAAGCCTCCAAATTATCCAAAACCAACTTTTTATTATGCCCTCTCCCAATAACTTTCATCAAGCCATTTCTGAAGAATTAGGCTTTCAGATAGGTGCTTTCGTGCGCCAAAATAAAATAGGCAAATTGCGCTACGCCCCGATTGATGTCAAGTTTGACAATAACAATGTGGTACAGCCTGACATTATATTTGTGGCTCTAACGCGCTACGACATCATGCAGGAGGGCGGGATAGTGGGTGCGCCTGACTTGGTAATAGAGATATGGTCGCCTGCCAATAAGAAAAAAGAGCGCAATATGAAGCATGATTTATATGAAACTCAGGGCGTTACGGAATATTGGCAGATATATCCTGACAAGAAAAGAATCACTGTGGAGGTGCTGAACGAAGAAGGGAAATATGAAAAAATAGGCGATATAAAAAACAAAGGTACAGTAGATTCACAAGTGTTGAAAGGATTTTCGGTAGATATAGAAGCACTCTGGGAGAGTTGTCAGGCATAGTCTGCCCATCTGTATAGCTGGGTAGGCAAGGCGTTTAAACCATGTACGCTACCAAAAGTCTAACAGCCAATCAAACTCAAATGTATATGAAATATCTTGCCTGTTTTTTATGGTTGTCCCTTTGCCTCACAAGTTGCAAAGAAAAAATTGAAGAACCTCCACCCACACCTTCAGCATCCATGTATTTCCCCCCAAATGCCAGCAATACTTGGGAAACCAAAACGCTCGCAGATGTGGGCTGGAATCAAAGTGGCGTACAGCCCTTGAAGGACTATCTGACTCAAAAAGGCACCAAATCTTTTATGGTGCTTGTCAATGGCAGAATCGTGATGGAAGACTATTTCAATGGACACACCGCCACTACAGCATGGGAATGGAACAGTGCAGGCAAGACTTTGGTCGCTACTACTACAGGGATTGCGCAACAAGAGAGTTTGCTGAATATCAACAACAAAGCCTCTGACTATCTCGGTACAAGCTGGACAAGCATGGCTTTGGCAAGGGAAAATTTGATAAAGGTAAAAAATTTATTGACTATGACCACTGGGATTGATGATACCAAGCAACTTGTCATAAAATCTAACCTCACATACATAGCTGATGCAAGTACAAGGTGGGCTTATGGCAATGTATTCCAAAAATTGATAGACATAGTGGCGGCGGCAAGCAATAAGCCCTTTGAAACTTACTTCAACGAAAAATTGAAAAATAAAATAGGCATGGAAGGAAGCTGTAATTTTGGGACTATCTTTACTATTTACCAAAGCAACACACGAAGCATGGCAAGGTTTGGACTTTTGGCACTGAACAAAGGAAAGTGGAACAATGAACAAGTCATCAACGAAACTTTTTTTAATGAAAGTACCACTACTTCACAAAACATCAATCCTTCTTATGGCTATTTGTGGTGGTTGAATGGAAAAACAAGTTTTATGATTCCAAATGAACAAACGGTTTATCAAGGCGCACTTGTACCCAATGCACCCGCAGATATGTTTGCGGCAATGGGCGCAAATGACCAACGGATTTATGTTGTCCCAAGCAAAAAAATGGTGGTCATCAGAATGGGAGAGGCTTCAGACCCCGCAAACCCCTCTTTTGCAGTATCAGGTTTTGACAATACGCTTTGGGAAAAACTGAATGTTGTCATAAAATAATTCCTCCTGTATTTTTTCAAGTGATAGGCTTATTTGTTAGGCTGAATGCTTTGTGAGCGAAAGGTAAGATTTTTTGCTTCGCTCAAAATGACAAAAATTATATTGGTCAGTCTTAGGAACGAGTAAAAAATAACTTGAGCATATTTAGCCACGCTGTAAGCGTCTGTTATCGAGCTTTTACGCGGTTAGGCAATACCAACAGACGCTTACAGCGTGGCTTCGCGTGAGTGAAATTATCATGTTATTTTATTTTCATTCCTTAGTTAAATGTTCGTTTTTTTTCGGTTGGCAATCCGCTTGCGGTTGTCAATCCGAAAAAAAGACAGCGAACAAATAAGAAAGACTGACCAATATTATGACTCAAAAAAAATACAGGAGTAAATAATTGAAACCAACGCATAGAAAAGTGGTTCTCTGACAATTTTTGTGGAAAAACATTTTTTGAGCAAGTTCGGATTTAAGAAACGCCTTTTTTGCTCAATAGGATAGGGTTTAAAACCCTATCCTATTGAGCAAAAAAAAGCTACCACAAAAATTGTCAGAGAACCAGAAAAGTAACCTAAAGACCTTGCCTGCCCATATATACACTTGGGCAGGCAAGGTTTTTTGTAAAAGACTAAGAAAGTTTAAGGATTTGCAGAAAAAAGCTATCTTTGCAACACTATTTCATTCTTCATGCGCACTTATACAAAAATTTTATTATTTTCTGTTTATTTTGTTTTTCATGACCTTGCTATTGCCCAAACGCCTACAAGATTACAAGGAACCTTGTATCATGCGGAAACCGAACGCCCCATAGCATTTGCCTATATTATAGTCAATCAAGGAGCTTTTATCGCCCAAACGGACTTGGACGGAAATTTTGACATAACTTTTAGTGTGCCTGTAGAGCGCGTTGCATTCTCGTGTGCGGGCTACGAAAGTTTTGAGTATGTAGTCCAAACTCCCGAAGACCTTAAGCCTTTGCAACGCTTTTTGCGTATCCCACTCTCCTCCAAAACTGCCCCCACTACAGCAGAAAGTTGGAAAGATTCGCCTCTCGCGCGTGGATTGATACAAAAAATACTGAAAAATAGACATTTACACAATCCTTCTAAAGTACCGTTTTATAGTTATCATAGCTACCACAAGTTTTTTATAGACCTTGAGCCAAAAAAGGAAATTACCTTGCCTGCCCCCAGCGACTCAGCAAAATATAAGGTGGCACAATTCATAAAACATAATTACCTGTTTTTGGCAGAAACTATCACCAAACATTCGTTTCACGCACCTACTTTTGTGCATGAACAAGTGATAGCAAACAAAGTATCGGGTTTTGAAAATCCCGCCTTTGTAGCTTTTGGGGCGCAATGGCAATTTTTGAATTTTTACCAAGATTATATTACCATTTTGCGTAGAAAGTTCTTGAACCCTATCAGCGAAAACTCATGGCAAAAGTATGAGTTTATGGTACAAGATACGCTTTTGGTCAAGCCCGATACGGTCTTTTGGATAGCTTTCAAGCCTCGTACCAAAAAAATGTTTGATGGATTGCAGGGGCGCATAGCCATTCATTCGCGGACGTATGCCATTCAAAGCATAGAAATCAGGTCTGGTTTGACTGAAAAAGAAGCTGGATTGGGCTTTCGGCTTGAGCAACAATATGAATGGATAAACAAAACGCATTGGTTTCCAAGACAAGTCCGCACAGAGTTCATGCTCAGGCGTGTCAAAATAGGCAACAGGCGCGTGATAGCCCAATGGAATACCCGCTTTTCAGACTTTGATTTCAAAAATAAGCCCCCGCTTTGGTCTTTGAAAACCGTCTTCAAAGATGTGGCTATACAAGCCGACTCTACAGCACTTACCCAAACGAAACAGTTTTGGGGCAGTTATAGGTTGGATACTTTGCGGGCGCGTGAGCTACGTACTTACCAAAGTCTTGGCGCGGTAGGCAAGTCAGAGGGCTTTGATAGCAAAATACGTTTTTTAGAAACTGCATTGTTTGGCAGAATCCCTTTAAATTTTTTGAAAGACAAAAAATGGAAATGGAGCAGATTGCATATACTTGATTTTGATGTTTTTAATTCTTTCAACTTCAACCGATACGAATTTATCCGCTTGGGCGCGGCACTTCAGACAAACGATAAGTTCTCCAAACGCTATGTGTTGGGTGCGCATCTTGCCTACGGTACGCGCGATGGTAACTTCAAATATGGCTTTTGGGCGCAATATAAGCCTTTCAAATCTGTAGATGCCACGTTTACGGCGCGGTTCAGCAGTGAGGTGGCAGAGCCTGCGCGTATCAGCTTCATGCGCGAAAACACAGGCATTGTCATCATACCAAACCGCGAGTTTTTTATAGGCAGAATGGATAAAGTAAGGCGTTTTGAGCTGAAGGGGCAGGCAAGGATTTTGCAAAATCTGCGAGTTGGTCTTATCTTCAGAACCCAGCGTGTCTTGCCTACCTATGCCTATACCGACCGCTACCAGATGACAGAGCTAAACTTTCAAGCGCAATACTTTTGGCGTGTAAAATACCTACCAATGGGAAGCGCACGTTTTTTGGCACAGTCAAACTTGCCTGCCCTTTTTGTGGGCTATACACAAGGTATGCGTGCCTTCGGGAGTACATTCAGATATGCCAAATGGCAGGCAAGGGTCAGACACGAACATACTTTCAGGCACATAGGCACTACACAAGGCGAGCTTTGGCTGGGACTTTCGAGAGGCGAAATACCCTATCACGCGCTTTGGCATGGACAAGGCACAGGGGTAGCCGTCCCTCCTTTTATTACCAATTTTTTTCAAACTATGGGGACGTATGAATTTTTAACAGATAGATTCATGTATGTATTTTTGAGGCACAATTTCCGAAAATTGCTTTATAAATCTTACATTCCTTGGTTTCAGCCTGAGCCTACCTTGCATCATAGTTTTGGCTGGGGTGGGCTAAGAGAGGTAAATACGCACTTGGGCGATATAAGCACGCAGACACTGAAGCGTGGTTATTGGGAGTCGGGTTTTGTGATAAATAACCTTTTGCTCTTAAAAATAAAAAAAGTCATCAAAGTCGGCATAGGTGGCGGAACTTTCCTACGCTATGGCGCATACCGCGACCGCGAAAAGTTTGGTAATAATTTAGCTTATAAATTTGCCTTAAATATAGGAATTTAGAATATTATCTCTATATTTGCCCTCGAAGTTAGTCTTAGTCTTTGATTTAGCCTTATACCCTACTTTAGTACCCGCAAGACACCGAATCTTGTTGGGAATCTTACTACAGATGGTTAGCTTAAGTCTTTCGCTTCACAGCTTCAGATTAAACAGTTTTTGGGTATCTTTTGTATGTTTACCCTAGTGCGAGGGTTCGAATCCCTCCGACCGCTCTATTTTGATTTACGTAAACCTAAAATCGTAAATCGTAAATTACTTACAAGCGGTTGTAGCTCAGTGGCAGAGCAAAGGGCTGAACTTATTACGCATACAGATTGCAAAACCAAAGGCAAAAGAAGTATGCGCAGTTACCAAACTGTCCATATCTTATCAGCCACTTAGCTCAGTTGGTTAGAGCAAATGACTCAGGATCATTGGGGCGCGGGTTCGACTCCCGCAGCAGCTAACCGGCAGGAGGAAGGATAGACCTCCTGCCATTTTTTTTGACTTATCTTGTTTATTATTTTCGGTTCTTCAAAAGTTAGGTTGTCTGACAATTTTTGTGGAAAGGACGTACCAATCTGCCACAACAGGCTAAAGCCCGTTGGTACATTGCCACCTCCATAAAAATTGTCAGAGAACCGTTATTTTTGGACAACCCACTAAAAAAACTTGGTTGTCTGACAATTTTTGTGGAAAAACATTTTTTGAGCAAGTTTGGATTTAAGAAACGCCTTTTTTGCTCAATAGGATAGGGTTTAAAACCCTATCCTATTGAGCAAAAAAAACTACCACAAAAATTGTCAGAGAACCAAAAACTTTTTTTGAAAATACAAAAAAAGAAACTACCTTTGCGCAACTATGTTGCAAAAACTACTTTTTACAGTCGCGCTTTTATTTTTTGTGCCAGCTTTTGCGTATGCAGATTGTCAGGCAGAAGTGCGCGGGGCATTGCACAATCACGCCCACGAGCCTGTAGTAGGTGCGAAGATAACGATTGCCTCTATTCAGTTGGTAGCCATTTCAAATGAAAAAGGCATTTACCAATTCAGTAAAATCTGTGCAGGCAAGTATATTTTGCTGTTTGAAGCTATGGGCTATCAAACGCTTGAGCGCGAAATTTGGGTAGGCGAGTCAGGACTGATTCAGCACGATTTGGCGATGGAAGTAGGCGTTTTGCACCTTGAGGAAGTAGTCGTAACCAGCCAAAAAATAAATCACTCAAGACAAGAAACCCTCACAGAACAACGCCTTGAGGCAGACATACTAAAACAACAACAGGGCAAACCTTTAGGCGAACTCCTACAGAATATAGCAGGCATCAATTCCCTACAGACAGGCGCGAATATTCAAAAACCTATTTTGCATGGACTTTCAGGAAACCGTCTGCCTATCTTACAAAGCGGAGTGCGCCTCGAAAGCCAACAATGGGGAAGCGACCATGCACCCGAAATTGACGCACAAAGTACCCAAAAGATAAGTGTAGTAAAAGGCGTAAGTGCCATCAGATACGGTTCAGAAGCTATTGGAGGCGTGATTTTGACAGATTACAACGACTTGCCTACCCACCAAACCCTGCGCCTAATGGCGGGAACAAGTTTTTCTAACAATCCCAAAGGTTTGACTACCAATGCCTTAGTAGAGTTGGGAGGCAAGGGCGGGATAGGCTTCAGATTCCAAACAAGCGCGAAACACTGGGGCGATACGAAAGCGCCCACTTACACGCTCTCAAATACAGGCACACGCGAACTCAATTTTTCTACAGCTGTAGGCATCAAAAAAGAAACCTACCAACTCGAAGCCCAAACTTCTTATTTTCGGACTACTATAGGCGTATTGCGGAGTGCGCATATCGGCAATTTGACTGACCTTGCGCAGTCTTTGACGCGGGCAGAGCCTTGGTATATCGAAAAACCCACTTTTGAAATCCAAAACCCACGCCAAGAAGTACAACACAGCCTTACAAAACTAAAATACATTAAACATTTCTCAAACAACGTAAGCCTGCATAGCCAATACAGTTTTCAATGGAACGACAGGCAAGAATTTGACATCAGGCGAGCATCTTTGGCAGGCAAGCCCGCTATGTCTTTGCAACTTTTCAGCCATGCGTGGGAGAATTTGCTGGAATACAATGTAGGCGAGTTTTGGGAAAATACAACAGGCGTGCAACTTGCCTACCAACTCAATGACAATCAAGGCGGCACAGGCAACGCGCCCCTTGTGCCTGACTATGAAGCAAAACAAGCAGGCATTTTCACAATTCACAGATACAAACGCGAACGCTACAGCATAGAATTGGGCGCGAGGGCAGATTACAAAACTATGCAAATAAGGCGCGATACTATCTCAGAAGGACAAGATTTGAGGCTTAAAAACGATTACAGTTTTCAAAATGCCAATTTTACGGTAGGTTTTCTTTATAAACTTACCCAAAACCTTGCACTTCGTACAAATTTTGGGACAGCTTGGCGACCTCCTCATGCTATAGAATTGTTTGCGCAAGGGCTTCATCATGGCGCAGGAAGCATAGAACAAGGCAACCGCAATCTACAGCCAGAAAAGGCGTGGAAGGCTTTGGCTACCCTTGAGTATAGGCGCAATGCTACCCAAATTACTTTTACAGGCTATGTAAACCAATTTTCGAATTTTTTGTATCTTAAGCCCGCTCCTGAAGGCGTGCGCTATACCATTCGCGGTGCATTTCCTGTCTTTGCCTATACGCAGACGCAGGCAAGGTTCGCAGGAATGGATTTGAATATGGAAATCCCTTTCAACATTTGCTGTCTGCCCCTTGCCTACCAAGCGCAGGCAAGCGCGGTGTGGGCAAAAGACCTCACTACAAAAGCCCCCTTGATAGGCGTGCCACCCATAAGCATCAGGCAGGGACTTTCCTACAAACGTGAAATGTGGGGACGTTTAC
Organism: Cytophagales bacterium; assembly: GCA_013298105.1. GTDB lineage: Bacteria > Bacteroidota > Bacteroidia > Cytophagales > Microscillaceae > RDXI01. Next base: position 5,739 of record JAAFJK010000416.1, on the reverse strand, counting down.
GCAATCTATACGCACAGGGGCAAGTGCAGTGGACTTTGCGCCAAATGAACGCGCCTCGCGGACTAACTACTGACGAAATAAACGGACTTACGAACCTTACTTGGCAACCTTCGGCTACAGATAATTACGATTTTGCGTCCTCGCCTGCTGGTTACGCGCTGCTGAATTTTCGGATAGGTGGCGAATACAATCCATTTATCAATTTAGGTGGCATCTCAGGACACAAAAACTCTGCGCACAGTTGGGGACTTCATTTGGAAGTGAATAATTTGCTGAATACGCGCTACAGGTCTTACCTCAATCGCCTCCGCTATTATGCAGATGAGGTAGGTAGGAATGTAACGGTAAGAGTGCAGTATTTTTTTAGGTAGGTTGTTATTAGACTTCTCTCGAAAGTGTTTTAAAAGACCTCCTACCCTACCCCAGCTGTTTTAAGTTTATTTCTAAAATTTAAAATAGTATGTTTGTTGAAGTTTCCAACTTCAACACAAAGGCATTGCGGTTTGTAACCGCTACGCCAAAGGCGCACAACCAAGCTAAAACCGCTATAAAAATAAAATAGATAGTTTTCCTTTTTGATTTGTGTAGCAGTCTTTGACTCTAAACGATAATTAGCCATATTTTTGTATAGGTTTTAGTACGGATTAGCTCGGCATAGTTTTGCTTTGCAAAACGCAAGTCGCAGACTTGCAAACCAATTCGTTGAAGTCATAGACTTCAACGAACTGGGGTCAACAAAATGGGCTTTTGGAAACAGGTTGGTTCAAATCGTACATAAAAATTTCATACAATTTATTATTTACCAATTCTTTTATTCTCTGCCTCATCCTATCATCTATGCAAGAATCAGCTTGTTGCAAATAAAGTATAAAATTTTCTCCAAAGGAATCAAACAAACCCTCTTTCTTAACATCTAATAAAGCCTTTTGTAATAAATCTAATATCACATCTTTGTAATTTTCTGCGTCCAGTGCAAATTCTTCCTCTGAAATTTTATGATACAATTCATTATTTAATTCCTCAAACAAAGGGTCACTTTCTCCCAATGTATCATACCACTCGGGTATCAACCATTTGTGGTTGTTAACCACTCTTTTATATTTTAAAAAGAAATGTTTAAGTTTATCCGCAAAGTGAGTATAAGTGTTGTATCGCACAAAAAAAGATGTAACATCTTGATCTGTAAAAATACCTATAGCAAAAATATCTGGGTCAGACGATATTTTACTAAAATTTGAGCGCAAAGCTATTTTTAACTTCTCTAAAAAAACAATTTTATTTGTCATATGATGATTTGATTTTTTACAACAATTACTAAAAATAATACAGATGTTCAATTACTTTTTTTTAACATTTCCAACGTTTCCACCAGAAGCCGCAATGTCACCCAATTCTTTCAATTTGTCAATAACATCTTGCTTTTTTTAGTTGGATCATCATCCCCCAGTTGGTTTAAGTTTATCAATAAAATTAAAAATAGTATGTTTGTTGAAGTTTCCAACTTCAACACAAAGGCATTGCGGTTTGTAACCGCTACGCCAAAGGCGCACAACCAAGCTAAAACCGCTATAAAAACAAAATAGATAGTTTTCCTTTTTGATTTGTGTAGCAGTCTTTGACTCTAAACGATAATTAGCCATATTTTTGTATAGGTTTTAGTACGGATTAGCTCGGCATAGTTTTGCTTTGCAAAACGCAAGTCGCAGACTTGCAAACCAATTCGTTGAAGTCATAGACTTCAACGAACTGGGATCATTCAACATTTTTGTATAAAAATCCTCTAAATCATCCTGACTCACGTTAGCGACATCATAATTCGCATTATGCACCAGCACTCCACTTTCACCCACGCAATAACTATGCAAATAATCTACCTCAAAGTTATAGACCTGCACAGTGGTGCGACTGTTCGCCTTTAGCGTAGCGGTTAAAAACCGCAAAACCGCTTAGTTGAAGTTGTAAACTTCAACTAACATACTGATTTGTAAGTAGTTAGGCATACATAAACGAACTGGGCAATAATTGATAGGCAAAAAACTATTTTTTCGTCAAGAATTATAAAATTTATCTATTGCTTTCCAAGATGTTTTTTCAATTTCATGCCTCAAAGCATATATAAAATTAATATTTCTGTCAGATACTCTATTGGGAAATATATCAAATGGATATGCCACTTTAATGATACCTTCTTTAGACAATCCAAATCTTAAATCAGGAATAGCATATTGCTCATATTCATTGAGCATAGCATTGAGTATCACGTTTAATGTTAAATAATTTTCTTCAGGATTTTTAGATAGTACATCAGCATAAATATCTGTTTTGATATTAAAAAGGTGGTCTTCAGCCTGCGAATAATTATCCTCCAAGAAATATAATACCTCTGACTCGTGAATGTAATATTCGCTACGGCTTTCTTGATGTGAATAGGTATAAGCGTGTTCTAAGGGTGTTTCTATCTTTTCTAAGTCTTTGAAATCAGCATATTTTTCTGTGGTATAGAAAATATTTACTTCTCTATCCTTGTCAAAATTTACTTTTCCTAAAACAAGGCTTTGTCCATTGGAAAGTTGGAGTTCCACGCCATAAGGGTTTGGGTGATATTTTATTTTTTTAAGTCGAAATATTTTAATACTCTCTACAGTTTGCCCTATTGCTTGATGAATGTCAAGATTTTTTAATAAATCATCTTTTACACTCCATAAACTTGGCTTAGAGGCAAAACCGCCAAAGTAAGCCCCCCATTTGTGCCCAAACATATTGGAGCGCAGAACCATCATAAATTCTCTATGTATAAGAACAAAATCTATGTGTACACCTCCTTCAAATTCAATAGTGAAATTTGTTTCACCACTAAAAGTTCTTTCATAAGGTACTGTACCGTCTATGAGATAAGTACGTAATATTTCTATATCGCTTACCCTATCAGAAAATATAGAAATATCAACTATTTTCTTATTCAAAGTGCTTCTTAATAAGTTTTGCCTTACTATAGGCGAATATATTTGCCAATCCCAACGGTGCATAGTTTTAGTTTATTTTTTAGGACATTTATTGATTAAATCATCAATATCTTTTATATTTTTATTTAAAATTTTCTGAAAATCTGTATCTCCAACTTTCAACAGTTTATCAGGGTCAAAAATAACAATATCGCGGGAGCATTTGCCATTTGTCCCCTTTTTGAAAAAACTGTAAAAGGGCTATTTTTCCCCTTTCAAGCATATAGGTAGATATTTGCAATAGAAATAAACAGCCCTCTAAAAAGCCCAGTTCGTTTAAGTCTATCCATAAAATTAAAAATAGTACGTTCATTGAAGTTTCCAACTTCAATGCAAAGGCATTGCGGTTTGTAACCGCTACGCCAAAGGCGCACAGTTTACATTTCTACACACATTTTAGCACAAAAATCTTGCCCACCCGCGCACAGGTAGGCAAGAAAAAGGACTGTAGTAGCGCAGTTTTTGCGCCTTTGGCGTAGCGGTCGCAGACCGCAAAACCGCTTAGTTGAAGTTGTAAACTTCAACTAACATACTGATTTACAAATGATTATACACACTTAAACGAACTGGGGGATAAATACGAGAATGTCCTGTTTCGGAGAATTTGTTAATCCTATTCTGAAAACCTGTATTATATTGAAAAGCCTTACAGAGTATGAGGTTGGGATCTTTTTTAGCTTTTGTTGTATAATGTTTACAATGATAACAAATGGCTCTATTATTAGTATTCATATTATTTTCATTTTAAGTTGTTACCTATTTTAGTAATTACATTTCCATTAACATTCTGCCACCTACTTGGAACAAGTAAATTAAATACATCAGCCCATTCTTGTGCTATCAAATAGTTAGCACCCTTTAAGTTTTTTCTATGCCTACAAAATATCTCAGCCAACATTTCTGCTCCATTGCCTGTTAGGGTATTACTACAATAAAAAGATATATCATTACTCAGACTACTATACCTTCACCTTCCCATTTTGAAAATTAGGCAGAGCCTCCAACAAACACTTCAATCCACGTCCGTTACCTATGGCGGTCTTAAAACAATAGTTCTATGAAAGGCAATAACTCTTTCAGACGTTCTTTTTCTTGGTCTGACAATGGATTATCGCGTAAATCAAGCCATTCTAAATGAGGTAATGATACCAATTCATCAGGAATTTTTGTAATTTGATTGCCTGAAAGCCCTAACCAACGAAGATTTTTTAGACGTTCTATTTCTGAAGGTAATACTGAAATTTGATTGCGTGAAAAATACAAAAATTCTACTTTTTTTAAGCCAAAAACAACGCTTGGAATAGATGTGAATTGATTGTCTGTGAGGTATAGACCTTGTAAATTTTGGAGATTAGTAAAACTATCAGGCAGGTTTTGAAGTCGATTGTGATTGAGCCCAAACCATTGTAAATTTTGTAAATTACCTATTTTAGAAGGTAAATGAGTAAGTTGATTATAATACAAATCCAAACGATTGAGTTGTGCTAAATCACACAATTCATCAGGTAAAATAGTAAGATGATTACCGTAAACATCTAAACGTTCTAAGTTTTGTAATTGAGCAATGCTAATAGGTAAAACTTCAAACAAATTTTGTGATAGGTCTATAAATTTTAAATTTGTCAGTTTTGCTAAAGAAGCGGGCAAGTCTTTCAAACGATTGGAAATCAAACACAAAACCGATAAATAAGACAAATCTCCAATGTTTTCAGAAAGTATGTCAATCTCTTTTCTGCCCAAATAAAGTTCTTTTGTGCCTTGCAAAATATTCGTATAACCAAGATTGAGAAAATCTAAAATATAAGGAACTAAGCGAGATAAACGAGGCATATAAAAATCAGTAGGACAAGGCATTTCTTGGATACATTCGAAAAAAGCCTTTATTTCAGTATCTTTTATTTGTTCTTCATTATTATCATAGCGAAACATATAAAAACGCTGATGAAAGTCTGCGATTTTCGGGAATAAAGCGTGCCAAAGTTTTTGGGCTTCTGCGCTTTGATTGCAAGTGGAAAGCCAAGAAAATATCTTATTTTGTTCTTCTGCATTTATTTCTACATCTTTGCCAAACATCCCTTCCCAATCCAATAGAAATTCTTGCCATTTGTCAGCCAAACAAGTAGAAGGATAAGTTTCTCTCCCCTCAATTTTTGCTTCTCCTGTTGCTGTTATAAAAAGAGAATCAAAAGGGTCATAAAAATCAAAAGGGTTATAATTAAAAAAAGGAGTAAACACATCATACTGATTGATTTCTTTGTTTATTTTAGGATGATACAAAGTACGCAAATAATCTTCCCAAGTAGCAGGATTCTGCTCAAAAATATAGTTATTTTCTTGAATAGGTGTGAATATGCTATGATTGCGAATACTTATTTCGGGTTCTTCATTATCTAAATCATAGTAAGGTGAGGGAGGCATTCCATAAGGTCTTGGTACACCACTATGAAAGGCTTTGCAGAGAGCATAAGAAATCGTGTTTCCTAATAAAGTATTTTTACAACGAAAACAATTTGGTGAAATAGCCATAATATTTTAAGGTCGCTTTTGCATTTGAAATAATTTAATTTGATTATGTCCATTATTATTGTATTGTTGATTAAAAAAATTTACCCCCCAGCTGTTTTAAGTTTATTTCTAAAATTTAAAATAGTATGTTTGTTGAAGTTTCCAACTTCAACACAAAGGCATTGCGGTTTGTAACCGCTACGCCAAAGGCGCACAACCAAGCTAAAACCGC